>NZ_JASCQN010000015.1:0-44073 GCF_030010475.1 Halomonas kalidii
GGCCAGGCCGAGTCGCTCGACGAAGCGGGCCCGATCCGTCAGCCGATCCAGCAGGGACGGCTGCAAGGCCTCCTTGTTCACCAGTTCCGGCATGTCCCTCCCTGGCCGACCCCCGCCCGGCATCGGCCGAGCCGTCGGCGAATGCGGCGAGCGCCCCGGCCGTCAAGCCGCCTCGCTCTTGGCGATGTTGTACCCGAAATCCACCGCGGCCAGCGCACTGCCGTCGTTGTCCTGGGGGGTATAGTTGACCTTGAACTCCTCGAAATTGAGGGTGACGGACTCCGTCAACCGCTCCTCGCCCTGGGAGCCGCCGGTCTGATAGGAGCTGATGAGGACGCTCTTCAGCTCGATCACCAAGTATTCGACCGGTTCATCCCCTCCCGCCTTGCGTATGGTCAGTGTGCCGGACGGGACATGCTTGCCGGTGGCCACCGCCTGTAGAAGCCCAGCCGTGGCCTTGTCCACGTATTTGACCACCTGGACGTCCTGAAAACTTGCCTTGCCGGCGCCGCCGCCACGCGCGATATGCATGGTGCCGGAGTTGCTCACTCCCCAACTCCAGGACAGCACATCGATCTCGTCTTCATGGGCATGGTCGGTGGACTCGCCATCGATTCCCTCCAGCTTCAGAAACATGTCTACAGCCATGACGTCTTACCCCTTGTCTGGGACGGCGCCCTGGCCGCCCTTCCCGATCGCCGGCCCTGGACGCATCCAGCCTGCCGGCCCCAGATCCCCTGCCTCTTCCGCTATCCCTTTCTTCCATTACCCCTTGGCGGAAGGCAATTTCGAGACCAACCGCAGCGAGACACTCAGCCCTTCCAGTTGGTAGTGCGGCCGGAGATGAAAGGTCGAGGTGTAATAGCCGGGATTGGCCTCGTCCTCCATGACCTGCACCTCGGCCGCCGCCAAGGGCTTGCGTGCCTTCGTCTCTTCGGTGGCGTTGGCCGGATCGCCGGTGACGTATTTCATGATCCAGCCCTGCAGAAATTTCTGCATGTCCTCGCGCTCCTTGAAGGAGCCCACCTTGTCGCGAACGATGCACTTGAGATAGTGCGCGAAACGTGTCGTGGCAAACAGGTACGGCAGCCTGGCCCCCAACTGGGCGTTGGCCGTGGCGTCCGGGTCGTCATATTCCGCCGGCTTGTGCAGGCTCTGCGCACCGATGAAGGCCGCCACATCGGTATTCTTGCGATGGATCAGCGGCATCAGGCCACTCTTGGCCAGCTCGGCCTCACGGCGATCGCTGATGGCGATCTCGGAGGGGCATTTCATGTCGACGCCGCCGTCGTCACTGGGGAAGGTATGCACCGGCAACCCTTCCACGGAACCGCCGGACTCGACGCCGCGGATGCGCGTGCACCACCCGTACAGCTTGAACGAGCGGTTGATGTTCACCCCCATGGCATAGGCGGAGTTTGCCCAGGTGTACTTGCTCGCATTGGGACCGACGGTATCCTCCTCGAAGTCGAACTCCTCCACCGGTTCGGTGGCGGCACCGTAGGGCAGCCGGGACAGGAAGCGCGGCATCGCCAGTGCCAGGTACTTGGAGTCCTCCGACTCCCTGAGGGAGCGCCAGCCGGCGTATTCGGGCGTGGAGAAGATCTTCGTCAGGTCGCGCGGGTTGGTCAGCTCCTGCCAGGAGTCCATCTGCAGCAACCCTGGGTCGGCGCCCGCAATGAAGGGCGCATGGGCGGCCGCGGCGATCTGTGCCATGCCGGACAGCAGCTCCACGTCCTGGGGCCCGTGGTCGAAGTGGTAATCGCCGATGATGCAGCCCACCGGCTCGCCACCGAGCTGGCCGTACTCCTCCTCGTAGACCCGTTTGAAGATCGGGCTCTGGTCCCAGGCGGTGCCCTTGTACTTGCGCAGCGTCTTGTGCAACTCCTTCTTGCTGATCGGCATGAAGCGGATCTTCAGCATCTCGTCGGTTTCGGTGTTGTTGACGAGATGGTGCAAGCCCCGCCACGCGCCCTCCAGCGCCTGGAACTTCCCGTGGTGGAGTACCTCGTTGACCTGGTCGGTGAGTTTCTCGTCGATCTCCGCGATGATGGCATTGATGGTGCTGATGGCATCGTCGGAGATCACCGTGGTTTCCCGCAGCGCCTGGGCCGCCAGGGTCTTGACCGCCGTCTCCACCTCTTCACGCGCGCGGTCGGACTTCGGTCGGAACTCCTTCTGCAGCAGCTGGCTGAAGTCGTCGGCGGTGAGCGCTTCCGCCTCGGGTTGGCTCTGCGGAGCCTTGTCGGTGTCTGTCTCGGCCATGACTTAGCCCTCGCTCTGTGTTTCTTCGTCGCCCTTGGGCATCGCCCCCAGGGTCTCGAGCAACCCCTGATCGTTCAGGACCTTGGCGATCAGCTCCTCGGCACCGGACTTGCCATCCATGTAGGTCACCAGGTTCGCCAGCTGCTGCCGGGCTTCCAGCAGTTGCCGCAGCGGCTCGATCTTGCGTGCCACCGCTGCCGGCGAGAAGTCGTCCATGCTCTCGAGTTCCAGTTCGATCGCGAGGTTGCCTTCACCGGTGAGACGGTTCGGCGCCGCAAACTGGAGGCTGGGACGAAGCGCCTTCATGCGCTGGTCGAAGTTGTCGACGTCGATCTCCAGCAGCTTGCGACCATCCACCGGCGGCAGTTGCTCCTGGCTGTCCCCGACCAGATCGGCCAGCACCGCCATCACGAACGGCAGCTGCACCGTCTTCTCGGCCCCGTACAACTCCGTGTCGTACTCTATCTGCACCCGCGGAGCCCGGTTCCGGGCGATGAATTTCTGGGAACTGGGCTTGGCCATGATTGCGTACTCCCTTCAGTCATGAGGTTCGGGCGACGTCTCAGGCATCTGCGCACTGCCCGGGAGACATCGTCACTCTGGCTTGTCGTCGCCCCGCAGCTTCTCCCCCTGGGGTACGGCATCGGGCGCCACATCCCGAAGGATAGACAGAAAGTCCATGTCCACCAGCCGTTTCGCCCGCTCCATCAGCAAGGGAATCGGACTCGATGGCTCATGGCGACGGAAGTAACGGGAAATACCCTCCATGGCGGCCACGGCATCCTGCCGGCTACGGATCTCGCCCGCCATGGCCGGCGGCTGCGGGGCGGCGCCGACCGCCTGGCTGGCCGACGGCTCACTGCCAGAGACCTGGCTGTCCGGTGCCTCGCTGGCCTCGGTAGCGGCCGCCGGTCCGGCGCCCTCGGGCGAATAGGTTCGCAGCGTCACGCCGACCCGCTGCAGCTGTTCCTTCAAGCGGGACAGATCCGGCGCCTGGTCGGGCCCGCAGTGCTCCCGGAACAGGCTCTCGATGGCGACCAGGTCATCCACGGCCCTGGCGATCGTCGCCGCCAATTCCCGTGACGTCTCCTGGCCAACGGCCTGGAATACGGCCTGGATCACCCCCACCTGGGGCAACTCGCCCCCCTGTCCCTCGCGCGCCTCGGCCTTGCCCTCGGCGACCTCGATATCCTGCAGGCTGAATCGGCCCACTGCGCGATCCTCCACCAGGGGAATATTGCGCAGCGGTTTCAGGACCTTGTGGAAGTTGGTGAGATTGAACAGCGCGCTGGAACGCTCCATGGCATCGCCGTCTTCGTCCAATGGCGGAAACAGCGGCTCCCAGTACTGCTCCAGCAGGCCGCGGAGCAGTCGGAGCCCATCGGCGAACCCCGGTATCCCATGGGTGTGGAGCAGTGCGGCCGTCAGATAGACGGCCGGGCGAAGGTCGCGGCTCTTGTCCAGCGCCGCGAGACAGGCTGACCGCAATTCCTCCCACTCCGGCTCATCGTCGGGAGCCCCCCACTTGGCCAGCATGTCCAGAGTGAGTATCTCGCCCGCCGCATCCAGGTCCGCTCCCGTGGGCGGCGCCTCGTGATGCGGTTCGAGCAACCCTTGCAGATCCATGAAAGGATCCCCGTCTTGATATGCCTGATACATCTCTGGGGCTACCACCTTCCCCGCTGCGAAAAGGCACCGAAACGACACCTCGAGGGTGCTAGATGCCTCATCCTGCTTAATGAGGTATAGCATCAGTGCCGTCACTGCGCGAAACCATGACGAAAAAAAACTTCACAGCGGAGATACAACCAATCGACTGAAAAATCGGTGTTATTTCAACAATGTGCCAAAGGGACGCCTCAGACATTCTTGGTATGCAGTCCGAGCCGCTGCTGCTGCACGTTTCCCCGCGCCCGCGTCTCGAACAGCGGCTCGCCGGGGCTCAGCAGCTTCCGCTCCAGCGCTGCCGCCTCGCGCTGACGCTGCATCCCCTGGCACAGCACCCACCGCAGATGCTCCGGCGTAATGGGATGGCCGAGCAGATAACGCTGTCCCGGCTGAAACGCCGCCTGGTGATGGCCCCACCAGTCGGCGACGAGCGCCGCCTCCGGCCAGGGCAGCTCCTCGTCGGCATCCAGCGCCACGTTGTCGTCTTCGGGATGCTCCGTGGGGCCGGCCTCGAACCCCTCGGGCCACTCCCCCTCGAGGTCCTCATAGGCCATATCGACCCCCGTGATCATCGTGAAGGCTTCGCCGGCCACGCGGGCGAGCTCCGCTATTCTCATCTGCTCCAGCAGCCAGGGAACATGGACCGGATCGCCGAGGATGCCGCCGGCCACCACCGCATGGCGCAGCGTCTCCGGCCGTCCGGCGAAGTGCCCCAGCCACGATTGCCCCTCGTTGGGCGGTAGCGCACGCAGGGCCACCCTGAGGGCCGGTGCCGCGAACCGGGGGTGATCCGCGTCGACGAATGTCAGGGCCGCGCGAGGCGCCGTACCGCGATCCCCGAGCAGGGTCGCCGCCCAGGCCGCTGAGAAGCGCACCGCCTCGTCGTCGCTGGTCAGCTGTGCCTGCACCGCCGGCAACAGGTCCGTCCGTCCCAGGCGCGCGGCCACCCGCAGCGCCGTCCCCCGCAGGGACGGATCACTGGCCTCCAGGGCAGCCAGGAGCGGTCGCCCGGGGTCCAGCCGCTGGGTGGTCGCCGCCGCCAGCCCTAGCCGGCGCCAGAAGGCTGATTCCGCCACCAGCAGATCCCTGACCTCGCCGCGCCACCAGGCGCGATCGACCCAGCCGAACGCCGAGACCAGCCCGCGCTGCGTCTCGGGGGCCGAGCCGACCACCTCGTAGACGCGGCGGATCCGCTCTGCCTCGCCGCTCTCCAGGGCCAGCACGGCGGCGGCAAAGACCTCGCCCGGCTCCCGATACTCCAGTTGCTCACTGCACGCCGCCCAGCCGGCATCGCCGGCGATGCGCAGGCCATCGAGGTGGGCCTCGAGGCGGTTATCGAGCTTGGCCAGATCGACCAAGGAGTAATGAGGCGCCACAACAGCCCCATCACGTAGCAGCCACAGGAACGGCGCCTCTTCGGCATGTTGGTCAACAGCTTGCGAGATGATGGCTGGTACGCGTACATCCATATAAGGCCTCGCTGCCTTCGCAAACACTTCGTTTTCAGCCAAAAAGACCGACTGACCCACTCGATCATTCTCGTGTCATAGGGCAGCAGAAGTTTTCAATCGTATATTTGCCAATCCGCCCCATCGTATGAAGCAACATGATCCCGACCTATCGACCAGAGAACACCTTCTTCCGATGTCAAGCTATAACAACTCGGAGGAAATTCTATTCCAAAATCCACCTCAATGAGAGCATTGCCCCTCAGCTTATACAAGTCTGTCATGGTCGCAATGTACAGGTCGTCCTCAAACCAGCACAAATCCCAAAAATCGACAGCAACCTCGTCTTCCCATTCAATACTTTCCCAAACATCATGCCTGCCTTTGATCATAACCCCCTGTTGACCCGCAGCATAGACGACGCCGTTAGGCGCACAGCATACAGAGGTCAATATCACGTTGGTAGGACTTCCACGCCGGATCCATTTATACCCGTCAAATTCCCATATTTCACCATTCCAACCGACCGCATAGACTTCTTCATCATTGAATCCATCAATTGACTCGAAGCCCACCTCCTCATCAACACCTGGAAATGGTGCACCTATGTCGCTCCAAACACCTTCATCAACGCGCTTATAAACTTGGCGCTTCATTCCGCAAGCGTAAACGTAGTCCGAGATACGACGTGCATGTCGAATCATCACTGGCTTAGGAGATATTTTCTCTCGTGTTTCTACTCCTCCCGTATAAGTAACCACATCACCGTCTTCCCCGACCACTATGAGCTTTTCTGAGGGTAACCGGGCCACAGCGATTGCAGTAGAATCCCATGCCGTGTCCACAACGTCAGCCCATTGGCCTTGGTCAACAGCAATGACACTGGTATGTGAGATATCCTCATTCAGCAGCACTTTTCCCTTGCTGATGATATAGACGAGATCATGGTAGCGGGCCGCTCCTCGAACGAACTCCCGCGCGGCTGCAAATTCACTAATCATAGATCACCCATTCTCTGCTTAACGAGCTTTAACGCCGGCCTTGCCTACCATACTTGAAATTTTATCGAGAAGCGCCTGCTCGCTCCCCTTATAATTGGCACCCGTCGATGAGTGTTTGATCTTGCTACGGCGGTCACCCATATTCTTGTGACCTTCCTTCAACTGAGCCTCGATGCATGCCTGGTCACACTGTGGCGCAACGGCCTTGGCCCCCTTCGCACAATGCTTCACCTCATCATTGAAGGCCCGCTCAGCACCATGCTCAACCGTACTGAAAGCTTTGTGATGGGCATGCCGCAGACCGTGACTACCGGTATTACTACCCCCTTCCAAGCACATGCAAGGTGCATCATTGATGCTGTAATCATCCCATCCAGGCATAAGCTCCCCGTCGCTTACCGAATTCACGAAGAAAGAGCTCTTAGGTACGATATGATCGCCGGTCTGAGCTGGACAGCAACCACTGACACCATCTTCTGGTTTGGCATTGAACGGAAGCAGCCGGCATCGTCTAGCCGCCGAACATGGATCCTTACTGGCGGATTTCGATCGCTTCGTCGCGACTCCCTTATTCTTACTAAAGGCTCCCGATAAACCGGCCTCCTTGCACACATCCTTACCATCCTCTTTATATGGCTTATAGTCTTCACAAGCCTTCTCCTCTTTTTTCTTATCCTCCTCGCATGCCTTTTTTTGGGCTGCTGTCATCGTATCCACAAAAGGCCATGGCGGCGTTTGGCCAGGATCAGAAGCATGATTATGCGTCGTCAAATCCAAGTGGCGCACAACGTTTTGGCCCTCGAACTTCACATCCATCGACCATGCCTTGAAATACACTTTCCCCCGATTCACGCTGGTCACGACGCCTTTCTTGGCCGCACGCCCCGCTTCGTCTCCGGTGCTTTTCTTGAAGTAGGACTTGTTCTTGAGCATCACCTCCTTCCGGGAGATCTTGACGCTCTTGCTGCCGCTGGTCGCATCCTTCGCCATGCCGGTATTGGGATAGGGCACCGGCACGCCGGGTGGAGTGGTCGGGTTTTCCGGGGGCGTCATGCACACATCGGGAAAGGCCGCAATGGCTTTTCCGTCCGCCGCCTTGCAGGAGATCTCGCGGCCGTTGGCGAAGACGTCGTTGGCCATCAGGGAGCCCTCACCGGCTGGTAGCTCAGGATGGCGGCGGCGCGGCGGCCGTCGTCGTTGCCGAAGTGGGCGAGCACGTGGTTGCCCGGGGCATAGGCCTTGGTGACGGCGGCGCGGGTGACGCCGAGCATCACGGCGCCGATGGCTGCCCCCACCTCGCCGATGCAGTCCGCCGGGTGCCAGATGTCGTATTCCGCCTTGCGCTCCCGCAGCAGCCGGCTCAGCGCCAGGGCGGCTTCCTTGAAGCCATACTGCTCGCCGGAGACATCCACGATGCGGAAGTCCGTCGCGGCGAGGGTGGTCCCGATCTCGGCCAAGGCGCCACGGATCGCCGCCACCAGGCCATCCGCCCGCAGGGGCTGGTCTTCGGCTTCCACATGTGCCGGCTCGCTGCCGAAGCCCAGGCCCATGCACAGAAGCTGCGGCGCCTCGCTGGGGCGCGCCAACTCGACGACGAGCGCAGCCGCCGCCTCCCCCGGGATAAAGCCGTTGGAATTCTGGCTGGTCAGCAGCCGGTCGCGGGCCTCGAAGGCGGCGAGAGACGACGCGATGAGCAGGCCGTCGACTCCCGCCACGATTACCCGGTCGACGTCTCGGCTGGCGAGCAGCTCGCGGGCTCGCCACAGCCCCTCGACCACCGCGATGCGTCCGCCGGCGATGACCCGGGACCCGGGGTGGAAACGCAGGCCGAGCTCCGCTGCCACCTCGCGGATCAGGGCATCGTCCAACCCTTCGAGGCGACCGGGCCGGCTGGTTTCGGCAACGCCGAGGATCATCGGTGTCGAGGCCGGGTCCAGGTCCGGCACATCATCCAGGCACTCCTGCAGGGCCATGGCCAGCATCTTCACGAGCTTGGTCCGGCCCCGCCACGGCTGCTCCAGGGGCACTTCGCATCCCAGCAGCCACTCGCCACCGGCATCCATGAACCGGGTCTCCTGGAAATTGTCGATGGCACAGCGAATGGCGGCACAGGCGGCCGGGGCCGTCAGCCCCACGCCGGTGACCATGCCCGTGCCAAGGACCGCCAGCGCCGGCGCGCTCATCACTCATCCCCCTCTGCAGAGGCACGCCTGGCACGCACCAGCGACGCCAGCGAGGTGTGATACTCCTTGCCCAGTTCGCGGGCGCGCCACCAGCCACGGGACATCCGTCCCGCCAACACCTGGGGGACCTCAAAGATGCTCCGGCGCAGCGGGAGGCTGACGCGCCAGCTCAGGGTGAACAGGCCAGCCTCCGGCAGCAGCACGATGGTGTCGATCACGGCCTGGGTCTCGTGACGCTCGCCTCCCTTGCGGAAGAAGACCACCGGAACCTCCACCTCGGGCAACCGGAAGGCGGTACGCCCCTCGGGCGTCAGGTTGAGCAACTGAACGGGTTCGCCACCACTCGGGTACGGAATCTGCTGATCGGCCGGGGCGGCCTGGTAGTAGGCATCCTGGAAGTCCGCGGGCAGGAAGGGGAACACCTCGTCCAGCCAGTGCTGGTCGTAGGTGCCGGCATAGCCGAGCCGCGGTTGCCAGCCACGCCCCAATGGGCCGAAAGCCATCGGACGATAGTCCCGATTGGGCATCTTCACGGGGTGATCCGGCTCCTCGGTGTTGGGCATGGGGGTGCCGTCGATGAGCCCCCCCTTGAGCGTGAGGTGGTAGCCCTTGCCCACGGGATTGGCCATGTACGCCGCGTGCTTGCTCGCGTCCGGGTGAAAGTCGTCCAGGCCACCGAAGGCTCGATCGTAGGTGATGGGCATGTGGGTGAAGGGCTGTGGCGGCCCCGGACTGATGGCGATGAGGCCGGCTTGCCAGGCGCGCTCGCCGACCACCGCGAGGTGCTTGGTCATGCCCGCCACTTGCAGCCCCACCGGCACCCGCACCGCCGGCCGCCCCCCCGGCGCATGGGCACTGCCGTGCAGCAGCACATCACAGCGGGATTTCCAGGGCACGTAGTCGGTTTCGAACACCGGCGCCGAGAGGCCCGGCTCACCGGTGAAGGTATCCGCCGTCACCAGGGGGAGCTGATCCTCGGCCAGGCGCGGCACCTCGTCGCGGCGCGGAAACTCGAAGGTCCCCTTGACGACCACCACCAGATGCTCCCGGCCGCTGGGCTCCATGCCCAGCGTGTAGCCGGCCTGCATCCTGGTGGCGTTGAGCAGTTCCATGGCACGCTACCCGTCAGTTGATCTGCACCGAGCCGCCCTTGATACGATTCACCCCCGAGGACCGGCTCAACAGGTAGGCCCCGCGCAGCAGGATCTTGCCGGCCCGGGTCAGGGTGATGCTGGCGCGCCCGCAACGCAGCACGATCTCCTGGTTCGCCCGCAGCTCCAGGCGCTCGCCGTCGGTCTCGGCGATCACCGCCGACCGCCCCGGTGCCCCACCGGGGCTATACACAGGGCAATGCATCCGGCCCAGGATCAGTGGGCGCGCCGGGTCACCGTTCTCGAACATCAGCGCCAACTCCCGGCCCATATCCTCGGCCCCCAGGTCGGTGGTACTGCGGGCGCGCGTGCCGGCATCGTTATCGTTACCGGGAAACGCCACCAACGGATATCCGCCGTCATCGAAGCCAACAAGCCGGCCGATGACGACCCCGTCGATTCGGTCATGGCTTGCCGGGATACGCTGCCGTGGAACGACTTCCGCAAGATCATCGGCCATGGTGTTTCTCCTTGCCGGTTTTTCCCGATCAGTTCTGCAGTACCTTCTTGCCCTTGATCACGACATTCTTGCTGGCCTTGACGTTGATGCCACCGGAGCCATTGATGGTGATATCCTTGCCCTGGATGGTGATGGACCCATCCTTCTTCATGGTGATACTCGACTTGCCGGTGCGGATGACGACCTGGTCGCCCGCCTCGATGGTCAGATTCTTCCCCACGTTGACGGTCATGCCCTGGCCCACGCTGAGAGAATCGTTGTTGCTCACCGAGCTCGAGCGGCTGCCGCCGACTTTCTCATCGCGGTTGCCGGCCACCGCTTCTGTCAGGCTGGCCCCCACCGCCGTACTCTGGAGCCCGCCGACGATCACCGAACGCAGCCCTCCGACATTCGTCTCCTGAGCCCCTCCCACGTTGACCATGTCATTGATACCCACGGACTGGGTGCGGGTCATGGCAACGTTGAGCACATCGTTACCGCTGATCGTATGCGTACGATTCTGGCCAACGGTGACGGCTTCACTGCCGCCCACGGTCTCGGTGCGGTTCACTCCAACCTGTAGCGTTTCATTGCTGCCAACGGTCTCGCTGCGGTCATTGCCGATGCTGGTCTGCTCGTCGTTGCCCACGGACCGGGTGCGGTCGTGGCCCACGGCATGCTGTTCGTCGTTCTCGACGACGGTATCCTGATCCTTCTGGGCATGGACATGCAGCAGTTCCTCGCCCGCCGTATCGTTCATCGAGATCTCGTTGTAGCCGCCACCTCCCGGTGTGGAATTCGTCTTCACTCCGCCGACCATGGCGTCGCCGGGCAGGTCGAACGGCGGCATGCAGTCGGCGTTGTAGACCCGGCCGACGATGATCGGCCTGTCGGGATCCCCTTCCAGAAAGGCGACGATGACCTCCTGGCCGATGCGTGGCACGAACATGGCCCCCCAACCACTCCCGGCCCAGGCCTGGGAGACACGCACCCAGCAGGAGCTGTTCTCGTCCTTGGCCCCCTGCCGATCCCAGTGGAACTGGCATTTGACCCGACCATACTGGTCCGTCCAGATCTCCTCGCCCGCCTGGCCGACCACGATGGCCGTCTGCAGCCCCTGAACCACCGGCCGCGGGGTCACCCGGGCCGGCCGGAAACAGACGCTGCTGTCGATGGCGGTGAAGGAGCAGCGAAAGGAGGCCTCCTCGCCCCCGGCGCCGGCCTCGTAGTCCGCGGCCCGGGCGTCGACACTGCTGCCGGTGACGAGATACTCCCGGTTCTGGTCCTCACGGGCATGCCCCTTCAGCGCGAACAGGCCTCCGCACATGATCGCCCGCAGGTTGCCAACGGCCCTGACACTCTCGAACTGCGTCTGGCTCTCGTCACTGCGGGCAGCCGCCAGGCGCCTGCCATGGGGGGACGCCTGGATGAACCCGCCCGGGTAGTCGTAGGCCTCGTAACTGCCCGCCTGGTGATCCCGGGGACGGGACTCCTTCGCCTCCGGTGGATTACGCGGGTTCTCGAAGTCGAAGTCGCGCAGGGCGAAGAGCTCGGTCTGGATCTGCTGCTCCAGCCACCAGTCCCAGACATGATCCCGGGCCCGTCCCCTTTCCGACTCCGGCGGCAGGAAGTTCGCCTCGTCACATCCCGGAATGCGCTCATGGCAAACGGGGGCGTCCGCCAATACCAGGACGTGCTGGCCGTCGGAATGGCGGAAGAAGTAATAAATGCCCTCTTCTTCCATCAGGCGACTCAGGAAATCGAAGTCACTCTCTCGGTACTGAACACAGTATTCCCGGGGCTCGTAGTCCTGGGACAGGGTATCTTCGAAATCCGACTGTCCGTGTTCCGCAAACAGCGTCTGGATGATCTCCGGAGCGCTCTGGTTCTGAAAGATGCGACAATCCCGTGTCAGGCCGAGATACCAGAGCCAGGGGCGCAGCCGCGCGTGGTAGAGCGCATACCGGCCAAGCCGCCCGACCTGGGAAAAGGCCACCACACAACCGTCGAAATAGCGCTCGCCCTCTTCCAACTCGAGGCTCAGGGTAAGCTTGCCGCCCAGCACGTCAGGAAAGGCGATATCCTCGGAGGTTGCCAGGAGTTCCACCGTGAAGTCGAACAGCCGGCCAAGCTCTTCCGCGCCCGAGAAACGCAGGATGCGGAAGTCATTGGAGAAGTGGCCGGTGAGCCGGAGATGCTGCTGCTCACTCATCGTTCCCTGCCTTTCTCGTACGTGCCGAGGCGCCGAATCCGCCAGGAGCCTGTCGGGCTTGACCGATCGTCGCGAGGATCACGGATTTCGAGACAAGTTCATCGATCTGTTGAGGCGAATAGCCAGCTATTTAACAAATCAGATCGATGAAGTTGGCCGAAAGGCCGGGGTTCGTAGCAGATCAGCGTTAAGTCCGACAGGCTCCCAGGCAGCGCTGAATGTTTGCCAGTCTAGTCGAGCCCAGAGAAACGTGCATGACGCCCTCCAGGCGAACGGTTGCAGCGCCCAGACGCTGTGACTAGTCTCAAATCGGATAAGTCAAAAGAATCGCTTGCCGGGCGGCTTCGCCTGCAAGGGGCGGTCTGTGGACAAGCGGACTCGAAACAGAGTGTCTCCAGCAAGGGAAAGGGAGGGGAGCACCGTGGTCCAGCCAAGCAACCCGCAGGACGGGGGCACCCTTCCCGTCGGCCATCATTCCGAACGCCATCTGTCTCGTCACCTTGTCGCCGGCACCGGTGCGCTGGCCATTCTCCTCTTCGGCCTGGCCCTGCCCCTCGAGGCACAGGGGCAGGAAGCGGGAGAAGTCACCGACCCTGACTCCGAGGTAGTAGAACCGGAGCCAGAGCCGGAACCAGAACCGGAGGCCCAACCGGAAGACCCCGCGGAGCGGGAAGGCCTGACGGAACGTCAGCGGGAGGTCGCCCGCGCCTTGCACAACGCCTGTGACAATGTGCGTCAGACCTCGGAAGGAGGGCTGACGTCCCGACAGCGCGACCTGCTTGCCGTGTGTGAGGCGGCGGCGGCAGACGAGGATCCCGGCCCCAACTACTACGATGGCCTGGCTCCCGATGAAGTGGCCTCGCAGGGCCGTGTCAGCATGCAGACCATGCGACAGCAGTTGGATAACGTTGCCGATCGCATGAGCGAATTGCGTGCGGGAGCCACGGGCGTGAGCACCCGCGGCCTCAGCTTCGCCATGCACGACGGCCGGGCACCCTCCAGCCTGTACGGCGATATCCTCGGCGGTGGCGCCAGCAGTGACAGCGACATTCTGGCGTTCAGCCAATGGGGAGTCTTCGTCAACGGCTCGGCGGCGCTAAGCCGCCGCGACAGCAGCGATGCGGAGCCGGGATTCCGCAGCCGGAGCTTCGGCCTCACTACCGGCGTGGACTATCGCCTCACGCCAGACACCGTGGTCGGTACTGCCCTGGGCATCACGCGCACCGACACGGACCTGCGCGACAATGCCGGTGGCGTCGACGTGGACGGCTACAACCTTTCCCTGTATGGCACCCACTTGCTGTCCGATGCGTTCTACCTCGAGGGCATCGCCACCGTGGGACGCAACCGCTACGACACGGTGCGCACCGTCTTCAGTGAATCGATCGGCAACCAGAGCGCCCTGGCACGCCCCAAGGGCGACGAATATGCCCTGGGGCTGAACGCCGGTTACGACATTTCCAACGGCCCCTGGACCACCAGCCTCCAGGCCAGCTTCGACTATCTCCGTGGGGAAATCGACGGCTACACCGAGCGCCCCCGACATCCCGACAACCTGGGAGCGGGCGCCCTGCTGCACATCGACGGCCAGACCATCGAGTCGCAGACGGCGGAGGCGGCCGTCCAGCTCTCCTATGCCGCCAGCCAGTCGTGGGGCGTCATGCACTACACCACCCGTGTAGGCCTCGCGCATGAATTCAGCGACCGCAGCCGCCTGATCAATGCCCGCTTCCAGGAGGATCCCACCAACACGACCTTCTCGCTTCGCACCGACTCCCCGGAGCGCACCTACCTGAACCTGGGGGCCGGGCTGACGGCCCAGATGGCACAGGGCCGCGCCGCCTATGTCTTTCTCGAGACCGTGGAAGGCCAGAGTGGCTATCGCCACTACCAGATCGACGTGGGGCTGCGGATGGAGTTCTGAACAGCTTCGCCAAGTAAGCCGAGGCCATGGCCAGACTCGAAAGGATGCCTCAAGCGTCCCGATACGCCTGGCGTTCCATGCCGGTTGGCCTAACCATTTCTCTACGCTCCCAATAGCGAGAGACGTCTTCGAGGAGCGTGCCGGTCAATAATCCTCTCGCCAAGGACTCTATCCCTGCCCCTCTCTGAAGCGGGGCGCCATGACAACAAGACAGGAGAGGGAGAATGGTTACCCTGACAATCAACGGTGAGGATCACGACCTGGATGTGCCGGAGCAGATGCCGCTGCTCTGGGCCCTGCGCGACGTCGCCGGGCTTACCGGTACCAAGTTCGGCTGCGGCATGGCGCAGTGCGGCGCCTGCACGGTCCACCTGGATGGCGAGGCGGTACGCTCCTGCGTCACCCCCGTCGCCCAGGCACAGGGGCGGGAGATCACCACCCTCGAGGCCATCGGCGAAGACGAGATCGGAAGCCGGGTCCAGCAGGCCTGGCTGGATCTCGGCGTGGCGCAGTGCGGTTACTGCCAGGGCGGGCAGATCATGAGCGCCACGGCGCTGCTCAAGGAACATGCAGATCCCGACGACGAGCAGATCCTGGACGCCATGGCCGGCAATCTGTGCCGCTGCGGCACCTACCACCGCATTCGTCAGGCCATTCATCGGGCCGCCGGCCATGAGGAGGAGCAGGCATGAGCACTTATCGCGATACGCTGCTACTGGCCAATGTCAGCCGTCGCCACTTCCTCAAGGGGCTCGCCGCGAGCGGCGCCCTGGTGATCGCTGCCCGCTGGGATCTTTCCCTGGCCGAGGACGAGGAAGAAGCCAGCTACGGGGCGGATGGCATGCCCCACGGCTGGGTCGACGATCCCAACGTCTTCATCCGCATCGACGAGGACGGCACGGTCACCGTCGTCAATCACCGTGCCGAAATGGGTCAGGGCATTCGCACCAGCCTGGTGATGGTGGCCGCCGACGAGCTCGGCGCCGACTGGGATCGCGTCCGGGTCGAGCAGGCTATCGGCCACGAGGAACGCTACGGCAACCAGGATACCGACGGCTCGCGCAGCATGCGCCACTGGTTCGATCCCATGCGGCGCGCCGCCGCGGCGGCACGGACCATGCTGGAGCAGGCCGCCGCCGAGCAGTGGGAGGCCCCGGTCGAGGAGTGCCGTGCCGGGGTGCATGTGGTGATCCATGAACCCAGCGGCCGTGAACTGGGCTTCGGCGCGCTGGCCGCGGCAGCCAGTCAGTTGCCGGTGCCCGAGCGTGACACCCTGACCCTCAAGTCGCGGGACGAGTGGCGCTACATCGGTCGCGAGAATGTAAAAACCGACCGCCCCCTGGCCATCGACGGGGAGGATATCGTCACGGGCCGCGCGGTCTATGGCGCCGACGTGATGCTCGACGACATGCTCTACGCGGTGATCGCCAGGCCACCGGTCTACGGCGCCACCCTGGCCAGCGTCGACGACAGCGCGGCCCTGGAGGTCCCGGGGGTGGTCCGGGTGGTGGAGATCGACGGCGCCGTGCAGCCGGCCGGCTTCGCGCCGCTGGGCGGCGTGGCGGTGGTCGCCGAGAACACCTGGGCGGCCATCCAGGGGCGCGATGCCCTGGAGATCGAGTGGGACACCGAGAGCGCCGGCGACAACGCCGGCTACGACTCGACGGCCTATCGCGAGGCACTGGAGGAAACCGCCCGGTCGCCCGGCCGGGTGATCCGCGAGCAGGGCGATATCGAGGCGGCCCTGGCCGACGCCGAGACGCACATCGAGGCCACCTACTACATGCCGCATCTCGCCCATGCGACGATGGAGCCACCCGCCGCCCTCGCCCGCCTGGCGAACGGCAAGATGGAGATATGGGCGCCGGTGCAGTCGCCCCAGGCCGCCCGGGATGGCGTGGCCGGGCGCCTGGGCCTCGAGCCCGAGGACGTCACCGTCAACGTGACCCTGCTGGGCGGCGGCTTCGGGCGCAAGTCCAAGCCGGATTTCGTGCTGGAGGCCGCCAGCCTGGCCCAGGAGTTCGAGGGGCGTCCGGTGCGGGTCCAGTGGACGCGCGAAGACGATATCCAGCATGACTATTTCCACGCGGTGTCGGTGGATCGCCTGGAGGCGGGACTGGACGGGGACGGCAAGGCGCTGGCCTGGCGCCACCGCACCCTCTCGCCGAGCATCGGCTCGCTGTTCGCCCCCGACCCCGAACAGAAGCAGCCCTTCGAGCTCGGCATGGGCTTCAACACGACGCCCTTCGATATCCCCGCCATGCGCCTGGAGAACCCCGAGGCCCCGGCCCACGTGCGCATCGGCTGGTTCCGCGCCGTCTACAACCTGCCGCACGCCTTCGCCATCCAGAGCTTCGCCGCCGAGATGGCCGAGGCGGCGGGACGCGATCATCGTGATTACCTGCTCGACCTGCTGGGCCCGGCGCGCCGGATCGATACCCGGGATCTCGATGACACCTGGAACTACGGCGAGGATCCGGAGCGCTACCCCGTCGATATCGGCCGCCTGCGCGCCGTGGTCGAGAAGGCCACCGAGGAAGCCGGCTGGGGACGCGAGCTGCCCGAGGGCCGCGGCCTGGGGCTGGCCGTGCATCACAGCTTCGTCTCCTACACCGCGGTGGTGTTCGACGTGGAGGTCGACGATGACGGCGAGCTCACCATCCACAGCGCCGACATCGCCTTCGACTGCGGCCCCCAGGTGAATCCCGAGCGTATCCGCGCCCAGATGGAAGGGTCCTGCGTCATGGGCATCGGCAATGCCCTGCACAGCGAGATCACGGTCAGCGAGGGGCGCGTCGAGCAGGACAACTTCCATCAGTACCTGATTCCGCGCATGCCCCAGGCGCCCCGCGTGACACGCGTGCATCTGATCAACGACAGCTCCGAGGCACCCATGGGCGGCGTCGGCGAGCCCGGCGTACCACCGGTGACGCCGGCGCTGTGCAACGCGATCTTCGCCGCCACCGGCAAGCGCATCCGGCGCCTGCCGATCGGCGACCAGCTGGCGAGCTGAGCATGCAGCACCTCGACCTGCAGGTCATCGAGCGGGCACTGGCCTGGGCGCGCGACGGCGAAACGGTGTGGCTGTGCACGGTGTTGGCCACCTACGGCTCCTCGCCCCGCGCCCCGGGCTCGCTGCTGGCGGTACGCGGCGACGGCCGCCATGTCGGCTCGCTGTCAGGGGGCTGCGTCGAGGAGGACTTCCTGGCCCGGCTGGCCGAGGGTGAGTTCGATACCCCCATCACCACTTTGCGCTACGGCGGGGGTGGCAATGAGAGTGATGGCGTCGACGGCACCGGCATCGCCCTGCCCTGTGGCGGCATCCTCGACGTGCTGGTCGAGCGCCTGGTGCCGGACGCCGAGACCCTGGTGCACCTGGAGGTACTGCTCGCCACCCTGCAGGGCCGGCGCGCCCTGGCGCGCCGGGTCGAGCTCGACAGCGGCGCCCGACACTTCGTCGAGGACGACGGCATCGGCCCGCGGGTGATCCGGGACACCGAGCGTGGCGCCGTACAGATCCGCCTGACGCCGGCGGCACGACTGATCCTGGCCGGGCTCTCGCCGGTCGCGGAGGCCTGTGCCCGGTTCGCCCTGGGCCTGGGCTTCGAGGTGATCGTCTGCGATCCCCGCGAGGAGGCACTGGCCGGCTTCGACGTCCCGGGGGTCGAGATCGAGCCAGTACTGCCTTCGGTCTTTATCGCCGCGGGCGGCTGTCATGGGGCCACCGCCGTGGTGGCCCTGACCCATGACCCGCGCATCGACGACCTGGCGATGATCGAGGCGGTGCGCACGCCGGCCTTCTATATCGGGGTGATGGGCTCGCGGCGCACTTCCCGAGCGCGGGCCGAGCGGTTGCGCCGCTCCGGTGGCCTGAGCGAGGCCGATATCGCCCGCCTGCATATGCCGATCGGCCTGGACCTGGGCAGCAAGACTCCCGCCGAGATCGCGCTCGCGGTGATGGCCGATATCGTCCGCGTGCAGCGCGGCAGACCACGCGATGCCCTCTGAAACGCCTCCCTCTGTTCCGATCGTGGCGGTCGTACTGGCCGCCGGCTATTCCCGGCGTTTCGGCGCCGCCGACAAGCGCATCGCCCGCCTGCCGGATGGCCGCCGACTGCTGGCCGCCGCGGTGGCCCGGGCCACCGAGGCCTTTCCCCGGCTGCGCGTGGTGCTGCGCGAGGAAGACGACCCGGTCGCCCTGGGGCTGCCCGTGAGCACGCCGATCCTCCGTGCCACCCGAGCCGGACGCGGCCTGGGGGCAAGCCTCGGCGAGGCGATCGCCGCCCTCGGCCGCGACGGCTCCCTGGCAAACGTCGGGGCCGCCGCCATCCTGCTCGGCGACATGCCCGATATCCGGCTCGAGACGCTGCACGCCCTGCAGCGGCAAGCCACGCGATCGGGCATCGTCCGCCCCTGCTATATCCTCCCCCCGGCCATCCGGTGCTCTTCGGCCGTGACTTCTGGCCCGAGCTCGAGACCCTGGACGGCGACGACGGGGCCAGGGAGGTCATTCGCCGGCATCGTAACCGCTATCAGGAGCACGCCGTCGAGGATCCCGGCGTCTGCCGGGATATCGATACCCCGGCGCAGCTCCACACCCTCGGCGGCAAGTCCGCCCCCTGACACGCAATAGCCGGGGCACCAAGGCCCCGGCCAGCTAACACAGCGCTACTATCGATGTTCAGAAGTTGGGCTTGCGCTTCTCGACGAAGGCGCTCATGCCCTCGGTCTGCTCCTCGCCGGCGAAGCAGAAGGCGAACAGGGCGTTCTCCAGCGCCAGGGCGCTGTCGAGGTCCTGGTCCATGCCGTCGTGGATGGCCTGCTTGGCGGCGCGCACCGACTGCGGGCCGTTACCGCCGATCTGCTGGCTGAGCTCCTGGGCGTAGGCCTCGAGCTCGCTCTGCGCCATCACCCGATTGATCAGGCCGATGCGCAGCGCCTCGGCGGCATCGATCTTGCGGCCGGTGGTGCACAGGTCGAGCGCCATGGCCGGGCCGACCCGGCGCGGCAGGCGCTGGGTGCCGCCGAAGCCGGGGATGACGCCGAGCAGCACCTCGGGCTGGCCGAAGACCGCGTTGTCGCTGGCCACCGCCCAGTCGCAGGCCAGCGCCAGCTCGCAGCCGCCGCCCAGGCAGAAGCCGTTGACCAGGGCCACGGTGGGCACCGGCAGGGTCTCCAGGCGCTTGAAGGTGGCAAGCGCGGCACGGGCGAAGTCACGGGCCTGCTCCGGGGTCTTGTCGCGCATCTCGGCGATGTCGGCGCCGGCGACGAAGGATTTCTCGCCGGCACCGGTGATCAGCACGGCGCGCAGGTCGTCGCGGCCCTCCAGCTCGACCAGCACGTGCTCCAGCTCGCCGAGCACGGCGCTGTTGAGGGCATTCAGCGCCTTGGGACGAGTGATGGTCAGGCGCACGACGCCGGCGTTGTCGACGACCTCGATCAGTTTGTCGCTCATGGTGGCTCCTGGCTAACTGCGTTCTTGTCGAAAGGGATACCGACTCACCCTAGCGAACGCTTGGTAGGTCGGCAATCCCCTCTTTTGTCGATGGGCTCGACCGTCATTCATAGACGTGGAAGCCACGGCCGCTCTTCCGACCCAGGTAGCCGGCATCGACCATGCGCTTGAGCAGCGGGCAGGGGCGATACTTGGGGTCGCCGAAGCCCTGCTGCAGCACCTCCATGATCGCCAGGCAGACGTCGAGCCCGATCAGGTCGGCGAGCACCAGCGGCCCCATGGGATGGGCGGCGCCGAGCTTCATCGACTGATCGATGTCCTCGGCGGTGGCGGCTCCCTCCTGCAGCAGGAAGGCGGCCTCGTTGATCATCGGCACCAACAGGCGGTTGACGGCGAAGCCAGGGGAATCGGCGATGGCCACGGCGGTCTTGCCCAGCGCTTGGGTGAGCGCCTCGATGCGCTCCACGGTGGCGTCACTGGTCTGCTCGGCGCGGATCACCTCGACCAGCTTCAACACCGGCACCGGGTTGAAGAAGTGCATGCCCACCACCCGCTCGGGGCGCTCGCACACCGCGGCGAGCCGGGTCAGCGACAGCGACGAGGTGTTGGAGGCGAGTATCGCATCGAAGGTCAGGCGGCTGAGGTCGCGGAACAGCTTCTCCTTGAGCGCCGGCTGTTCGGGAGCGGCCTCGATGATCACCGCACAGTCGCGCAGCGCGTCCAACGCGGTGCTCGTCGAGAGGCGCACCATGGCCTCGCCCCTGTCGGCCTCGCTGAGTTTTTCCTTGGCCACCAGCTTGCCCAGCCCCTTGTCGATGGCGCCGCGGGCACGGGCGAGCTGCTCGTCGGCCACGTCGTAGAGCTGCACCGCGAAGCCGCTGGTCACCAGCACCTGGGCGATGCCCTGTCCCATGGTGCCGGCGCCGACCACGCCGATTGGTTGTTGGCTCATCTGTACTCTCCTCGATCTCTTCTTGTGGGGTGATGCCGCAGTGGCCCGCCCCTTTGGGGTCAGACCCCAGCCAAGCCACCAAGCCTATCACCGTGCGCTTCTCAAACGGGGTTGCCCGCCGCCGGGGTCTGACCCCACAGGGCCTCCCGGGCGGCGGATAGTTACTGCTTGCGTGCTTGTTCGCGCAGCACGAACTTCTGGATCTTGCCGGTGGAGGTCTTGGGCAGTTCGCTGAAGACCACCGTCCTCGGCACCTTGAAGCGGGCCAGGTGCTGTCGGCAGTGCGCGATGATGTCGGCCTCGGTGACCTCCCCGTAGCCGGCCTTGAGTTTGACGAAGGCGCAGGGGGTCTCGCCCCACTTCTCGTCGGGCTTGGCGACCACCGCGGCCTCCTCCACCGCCGGGTGCGAGTAGATGGCGTCCTCCACCTCGATGGTGGAGATATTCTCGCCGCCGGAGATGATGATGTCCTTGGAGCGGTCCTTGATCTCGAGGTAGCCGTCGGCATGCCACACGGCGAGGTCGCCGGTATGGTACCAGCCACCCTGCAGGGCCTGCTCGGTGGCCTCGGGGTTCTTGAGATAGCCCTTCATCACGTTGTTGCCGCGCATCAGGATTTCGCCGATGGTCTCGCCATCCTTGGGCACCGGCGCCAGGGTATCGGGATCGGCCACGCAGAGCGCCTCGAGCATGTGGTAGCGCACGCCCTGGCGGGCCTTGATCCTGGCCCGCTGCTCCAGGGGCAGTTCGTCCCAGGCTTGGCGCCAGGCGCACACGGTCACCGGGCCGTAGACCTCGGTGAGGCCGTAGACGTGGGTCACCTCGATGCCCATGGTCTCGACCCCGGCGATCACCGAGGCGGGCGGCGCGGCGCCGGCGGTGGTGGCCTTCACCGGGTGGTCGAAGTCGCGCTTGTGCTCGTCGGGCAGGTTGACCAGGCCGTTGAGCACGATGGGGGCGCCGCTGAAGTGGGTCACCCGCTCGTCGGCGATCAGGTTCATGATCGTCTTCGGGTCGACGCGGCGCAGACAGACGCTCACGCCGGCGCGGGCGGCGATGCTCCAGGGGAAGCACCAGCCGTTGCAGTGGAACATCGGCAGGGTCCAGAGATAGACCGGGTGGTGCGGCATGGCCCACTCGAGGATGTTGCTCACCGCGTTGAGGTAGGCGCCGCGGTGATGGTAGACCACGCCCTTGGGCTTGCCTGTGGTGCCGGAGGTGTAGTTGAGCGAGATCGCATGCCACTCGTCCTCGGGCAGCCGGTAAGGATAGGCCGGATCACCCTCGGCGAGCAGCGCCTCGTATTCGATCTCGCCGATGGGGCGGGCCTCGCCCTCGAAGAGCGCATCCGCCACGTCGATCAGCAGCGGCTTGTGCTCGAGCCCGGACACGGCCTGCTCGATCACGCCGGCGAACTCCGGGTCGACCAGGATCGCCTTCGCTTCGCCGTGCCCGAGCATGTAGGCGATCGCCTCGGCGTCCAGGCGGATGTTCAGGGTGTTGAGCACGCAGCCCGCCAGCGGCACGCCGAAGTGGGCCTCGAACATGGCCGGCACGTTGGGCAGCATGGCGGCCACGGTCTGGCCGGGTGCGATGCCGCGCCGCTCCAGCGCCGAGGCGAGCCGCCGGCAGCGCGCCCAGGTCTCGGCCCAGGTGCGGCGGATGTCACCATGCACCACCGCCGGGTAGTCGGGATAGACCGAGGCGCTGCGTTCGATGAAGGTCAATGGCGATAGTGGCACGTGGTTGGCCGGCGTCTGCGGCAGGCCCTGTTCGAAGATCGAGGTGGTCATGCGGGCTCTCTCTTGGCGGGTCGGTGGTGAAGGTGCAGGCCGCCCGTCTGCTGCGGGCGGTCCCGGATGTGGGGGTCGCTGGCCCGAGTCAGCGTGCCGCGGCATCGAAGGCGGCGAGGCTCGCCATGCCCGCCTCGATCACCGCCCGCTGGGCACGGCCCACTGGCAGCCACTGACGAATGGCGAAGTCGGCGCTCTGCAGCTTGGCAGCATAGAAGGGATCGTCACTGCCGGCCTCGACGGCGGCGCGGGCCTTGAGTGCCGCCCGGCCCATCTGCCAGGCGCAGAGCACATGGCCGACGAGGGCCAGGAAGGGGGTGGCATAGGCCTGGACGGCATCGGGGCCGCTCTCGGGGTCGGTGCCCTGCTCCAGCACCAGGACCAGGGCGGCACGCAGGTCGGCGACGCCGGCGGCCAGGCACTCGCCGAGGGCTGCCAGTGCGGGGTTGGCCGCCAGCGCCTGGGTGGTGGCCTCGACGTCGTCGATCAGGCTCTTGAGCGCCGCGCCGCCGTCGCGCTGCAGCTTGCGCCCGGCCAGGTCGAGGGCCTGGATGCCGTTGGTACCCTCGTAGATGGGCGCGATGCGGGCATCGCGCAGCAGCTGGGCGGCGCCGGTCTCCTCGATATAGCCCATGCCGCCGTGTACCTGCACGCCCAGCGAGGCGATCTCCACGGCCTGATCGGTGGAGAACGCCTTGACCACCGGGATCAGCACCTCGACCCGCGCCTGGGCGGCGGCGCGCTCGGCGGCAGCGGCGTGGCGGGCCACGTCGAGCTGGGCGGCGCAGTAGAGCGCCAGCGCCCGCAGGGCATCGGTGCGGGCGCGCATCGAGAGCAGCATGCGGCGCACGTCCAGGTGCTCGCTGATGGTGGCCTCACTGCCGTGCGACTTGCCCTGCACGCGGTCCAGGGCATAGGCGAAGGCGTGCTGGCAGGCGCGCTCTGCCACCCCGATGCCCTGCACGCCGACCTTGTGGCGCGCCTCGTTCATCATGGTGAACATGTGGTTGAGCCCGCGCCCCTCCTCGCCGACCAGATAGCCGATGGCGCCGTCGTGCTCGCCGAAGCTCAGGGTGCAGGTGGGCGAGCCATGGATGCCGAGCTTGTGCTCGATGGAGGCGCAGACCACGTCGTTGCGCTCACCGAGTGAGCCATCGGCGCCCACCAGGTACTTCGGCACCAGGAACAGCGAGATGCCCTTGTTACCCTCGGGGGCGTCCGGGGTACGCGCCAGCACCAGGTGGAGGATGTTCTCGGCGGCGTCGTGTTCGCCCCAGGTGATAAAGATCTTCTGGCCGAACAGGCGGTAATGGCCGCCCTCTTCATCAGGGCATGGGACGGCACGGGTGCGCACGCGGGAGAGATCGGAGCCGGCCTGGGGCTCGGTGAGGTTCATGGTGCCGGTCCAGCTGCCCTCGATGAGCTTGGGCAGGTAGGTCTCCTTGAGAGCGTCGCTGCCGTGATGGGCCAGCGCCTCGATGGCGCCGGCGGTGAGCATCGGACACAGGCCCAGTGCCATGTTGGCGCCGTGGAGCATCTCCTGTACCGCGCTGGCCACCACCTCGGGCAGGCCCTGGCCGCCCAACGCCTCGGACACGCCGATGCCGTTCCAGCCCCCCTCGGCGTAGCCACGGTAGGCCGCGATAAAGCCGTCGGGCACCTGGACACGCCCCTCTTCCAGCCGGCAGCCCTGGGCGTCGCCGCTGGCATTGAGCGGCGCCCACACCTCGTTCGCCAGCCTGGCGGCTTCTTCCAGCACCGCCTCGACCAGGTCGGGGCTGGCCTCCTCGAAGCCGGGCAGGGCGAGCGAGCCGTGTTCGAGCAACTCCTGCAGCACGAAGCGGAGGTCACGGACGGGGGCGGCGAAAGGGATCATGCAGGCACCTCTGGGAGAAATGATATCAGGGATAGTAGATTCACTATTTTTCGTTAACCATTATCCCTAAGTCGAGACCAAAAGAATGCGCCCGATGCGAGGCATCGGGCGCGTGATGGGCAGGATGGACGGCAAGGCTCAGGCGCGGGCGGGGCCGGGTTCGTTGCCCTGCAGCTCCGCCGTATCGTCGTCGAGCGGCGGATGCCTGCCGTTGTCGTCATCGTCGTAGTAGGCGATATGCGGCTCATCGGGGGGCGGCGGGCCTACCAGCGGCTCGGCCACCTCTACCTCGGGCACGGCGTCGGAGAGATCCTCCCTGTGCTCGTGGTCGATGGCGCCCTGCATCAGCTCCCCGGTCACGGCGAGTTCGGCACCCATCGACGACATCGGTGTGGTGGGCGCGAAGGGCGCCACCGGCACCGGCGCCGGACGCACGCGGCGCCGCCAGGCGAAGAACCCCACCAGGAAGAGCCCCAGGGCACCGAAGGCCCAGAACAGGCCGGCATCGCCCAGCGCGGCCATCACCGGCGAGATCACCGGCGGGCTCACGGTGGAACCCACCGCGTTGATCAACAGCAGCCCCTGGCTCATGCGCACCAGGGCACCGGCCGGAGCACGGTCGGCGGCGTGGCTCACCGCCACCGGGTAGAGGGCGAAGACGCCGCCGCCGAGCAGGAACAGCAGGCCGGCGAGCACCCAGGTGTTGAGCGGCAGCCACAGCATGCCGGCGGAGATCAGGGTACAGAAGGCACCGATCAGGATCAGCACCATCTGGCGGTCGTGGCGATCGGACCAGCGGCCGATGGGATACTGCAGCAGCATGGCGCCGAGCACCACCACCGCCATCATCTGGCCGATCTGGTTCACCGACAGGCCGACGCGCTGCAAATAGAGCGGCAGCAGGGAGTAGACCGCGGCCACGGCGAGCCCCGAGCCGAAGCTGCCCATCACCCCGGTGGGCGTCAGGGTGATCAACCGCATCGGCGAGAGCGGCTCGGCGTGTTCGATCAGCGGCGAGACCCGCGGGATCATCGCCATCGGCAGCACCGACAGCGAGGCCAGCATGCCGATCACCATGAAGGGCGCGGTCACCCCCATGGCATCGGTCACGCCCAGCAACAGCTGACCGACCACCCCGGCGGCATAGAGCGAGATCATGTAGAGCGCCAGCAGGCGGCCGCGGACCTTCTGATCGCCGGCGGTGAGCAGCCAGCTCTCGATCACCAGGTAGACCCCCACGGTGGCCCAGCCGCCGATCAGGCGCAGCACGAACCAGGAAACGGGCTCGAGCCACAGCCCCTGCAGCAGCACCGTGACCGCCACCAGCGAGGCGAAGCTGCCGTAGGCGCGGATATGGCCGATGCGCAGCAGCAACCGGTCGTTGAACATGGCGCCCAGTGCCAGGCCGATGAAGTAGGCCGACGATACCCAGCCGATCACCACCGGCGACTCGCCGGCGGCGTCCAGGCGCAGGGTGATCAGGGTTGCCAGGAAACCGTTGCCGATCCCGAGGATGAAGAGCCCCAGCAGGGGCGCCAGGGCCATGGCCAGCAGTTGCCGCGACATGAACGGGCCTCACAGTAGCAGATGAAAAACAGAAGCGTGGCAGAAAATGCCGGACGGCGCCTTGTCGGGGGACAGGGTTTGGCGGCTCCCGAGGATGCTGACGCAGCGTCGGAGCGCGCGAAGCATACGCCTGCCAAGCGCCAAGTCAATCGCTTTGTGGACGACGCCCGCCAGCCCCGGAATTTTGCTCGGCGAACGACCGAGAATTCGGGATGATTTATCGCTTCTGCAGCAGGGCCACGTCGGCGGCGGGAAACTCGACGCTCATGCCCAAGTGGCCGGCCAGCCACGCGAAGCTCGTCTCGCTGAAGAAGCAGACATGGGTGGGGTCGAGGATGTAGTGCCAGCCGGCGAACGCCTGCCGCGAGGCGACCCGCTTGGTCATCAGCCCCAGCCAGCCGCCCTGGGGGAGCATGGCGGCCAGCCGCGCGAGCTCGCGGCCAGGCTCGAAGAGGTGCTCGACCACCTCGGTGGCGGTGATGAACTCGTAGCGTCGCTCGAACACTGCCCTGTCGGGGGCATAGAAGGGGTCGTAGATCGCCATGGGGTGGCCGGCCTCCTCGAACATCACCGACAGGGTCGGCCCGGGGCCGGCACCGAAATCGAGCCCCCGGGCCCCGGGGGCGAGCCGCCCGCGCAGTGGCTCGAACAGCCGCGACAGGAAGCGGCGGTAGCCGAGGTCGTCGGGAGAGTTCTCGTGCTGATCGTAGACCGCCCGCTCCGCCGCCGGATCGAGCCGGCTTGCCGGCGGCACGAAGACCAGTTCGCACCGTGCGCACTGGCGGTAGTCGCGCCGGGCATCGCGGTGGTAGTGGTGCGTATCGCGAGATGCGCATAGCGGGCAGGTCTGCATCATCGTATCCTCTGTGCCAGTACACTCTTCCAAGGAGATGTGAATGCTGTCAGGTCTGGACCATCTGGTCATCACCGTGACCGACATTTCCCGCGCCGTGGATTTCTACTCCCGGGTGCTGGGGCTCGACGTGCGCTACCGCGACCGCGAGCGCGTCGACCTGATGCTCGGCGACCTGGCGCTACGCCTGCACTGGACCGACACCGATGTGAGCCCCAAGGCGGCCACCCCCACCCCCGGCAGCCTCGACCTCTGCCTGCGCAGCCTGCTGCCGCTGGACGAGGTCAAGCGGCACCTGGAGGCGCTCGACGTCGAGGTGGAGCTGGGTCCGGTGGCGCGTCAGGGCGCCACCGGCGAGATCGAATCGCTCTACCTGCGCGACCCCGACGGCAACCTGCTGGAGATCAGCCGCCCACGCCGGCCAGGCGCCGACTGACCCCCCTTCCCGTTGGACGCTGCCGGTGGCAATGTCGCCGGCGGCCGGTATCATTGGCACCAGTCACTCGAATCCCAGGGACGACCCATGAGCGATAATGTGCAGTATGACGATGATCGAGTCGTCGCCGAACAGGGCGACCCACCCGACACCACCATGGCGATCGTGGTCTACGCCCTGCACCTGGCCGGCATCGTGACCGGTGGCGTGACCGCGCTGGTCGGGGTGGTGATCGCCTATGTCTACCGCGGCAGGGGCCCGGCGTGGCTCGACGAGCACTACCGCTACCAGATCCGCACCTTCTGGCTGGCCGTGCTGTACTTCGCCGTGTCCGCCGTGCTGACCCTGGTGCTGATCGGCTTCGTCACCTGGCTCGCCGCCGTGGTCTGGCTCGTCATCCGCTGCGTCAAGGGCATCAAGGGGCTGCAGGAGCAGCGCGCCCCCGACAACGTGGACACCTGGCTGGTCTGACCATGGCCGTACCGGAGTCCCCTTCCAACAACGCCCGGTCCCGCGCTATCGCCCTGTTGTGGCGCACGCTGGCCGGCCGTCGCCTGTCGACGCTGTGGCGGTTGTCGCGCCTCGCCGGCCCGCTGGTGCACCGGTTCAGCCGGCGCGAGCGCGAGGTCACCGAGATCAATCTCGCCCAGGTCTACCCCGACCGCAGCGAGGCCGCCAGACGCGAGCTCGCCCGGGAGAGCCTGGTGCATTCCACCGCCACCATGCTCGAGCTGGGCTTCGCCTGGATGGCCGACCCCGCGCGGGTCGAGGCCTCGATCCTCGAGGTCCACGGCCGCGAGCTGCTCGACGGCGCCCGGGCCGAGGGGCGCGGGGTGATCGTGCTGGCGCCGCACTTCGGCAACTGGGAGGTGCTCAACTTCTGGCTATCGGGCCACTTCCCCTTCACCGCCATGTACGAGCCGCCCAAGATCGACGCCCTGGATCCGCTGATCCGCCAGGGCCGCGAGCGCATGGGGGCGCGCCTGGTGCCGACCAACCCCCGCGGGGTGGCGGCGCTGCTCAAGGCTCTCAAGCGCTGCGAGGCCATCGGCATCCTGCCCGACCAGGAGCCCTCCTGGGGCAGCGGCGTCTTCGCCCCCTTCTTCGACCGCCCGGCCTATACTGCCACCCTGCTGCCCAAGCTGGTCGCCCGTACCGAGGCGCGGGTGGTCACCGGGGTGGCAAAACGCCTGCCCGGCCGCGGCTTCGCCCTGCACTTCCTGGCCGCCGACGAGCGCGTCTACGCCACCGACGAGACCGCCTCCGCCACCGGCGTCAACGCCTGCGTGGAGGCCGCCATCGCCCTCGACCCGGCCCAGTACCAGTGGGAGTACAAGCGCTACCGCAAGGTGATCCAGCAGCAGCAGGGGCACCCGGAGCATCAGTCGTTCCGGCTCTATTGACCCCCTGGCCAGCGATCAATCGAGTGGTTCGATCAGGGCATGCCATGCAACCAGGATGACGTGAGGGTCCGGCGCCCGGTGCGTCACCTGCCGGCCGGTGGCTAAAACCTCAGGTGGCTGTCGGCACGCCGCTTTGGTCCATGAACCAGTCTCGGAAGCGGCCCAGTGCCTCGTCGTCCTCCTTGTCCTCGCGGTAGGCCAGGTAATGGCGGGTGTCCTCCAGTACGACCTCCTGCTCGACCGGCCTGACCAGTCGGCCTTGGTCGACAAGCGGTCCGATAAGGTGATCCCAGCCGAGGGCCGCGCCCTGGTCATTGAGTACCATCTGCACCAACATGTTGTAGTCGTTGGCATTGAAGTAATGAAGGCTGTCCCGGGAACGGCTCTCGATGTCGATATCATGGATGGCCAGCCACACCCCCCAATCCACATGCTCGGCGACCTGGGAGCGACCGTAGGGGCTCAGGTTCAGCAGTACCCCGTCTCGCAGTCCCTCGAGGGTCCGGATCTCGGGGTGTGCCTCGAGATAGCCCGGCGTGCACACCGGATAGATCACATCATGGAACAGCGGCATGCTGACGTAGCCGTCCCGCACCCGCGACATCTTGGTGATGAAGATATCCGGATAGACCCCCGGTTCCATGGTGAGGAAGTTCTGGGTCGTGACCAGATTGAGGTCGATATCGGGGTTGGCGCTGAAGAAGCTCGGCAGGCGTTGCGCCATCCACAGCGCCGAGAAGGCCGGGGAACAGCACAGTGTCAGGGGGCGCCTGGCGCTGGTGCCGTGGTCCTTGCGGATGCGATCCGCCGCCTGGGCGATGTTGATGAAGGAGAGCTGAGCCGCATCGAAGAAGATGGAGCCGGCGGTGGTCAGCTCGACCGAACGCCCGACACGCTTGAACAGGGCCGTGCCAAGGTAGCTCTCGAGTTCACGGATCTGCCGGCTGATGGCCGCCTGGGTGACGCACAGTGCCTCGGCGGCTCGGGTGAAGTTCTGATACTTGGCCGCCGCCACGAAGGATCTCACCGCACGCAGCGATGGCATCTTGAGCAGCCTCTGATCGGGATCGGTGTGTGTTGTCATAACAAAAAGTTATCAACATCCTGAAAAAAAAGTCGATGTCGGCGATAATCGGCCGGAACCTAGACTACGGTCATGGAAAAGACGCCGCCCCCGCATCCTTCAGGTTATCCAAAAGCGACGCCGGACAACAGCCGCAATTCTCCCTCAAGCCATGATGCATGCTTGGCATGCAAGGTTGCCGGGCCCCCTGGAGTGACATGATGCACGCCTCCTTCAAGAGCTTGTTGAAACGCAAGAACATGGCACACCTCAACGCGGGGGAGGATTCAAGGTCGCAGCCTCCGCTGCGACGAGTGGCGTTCGTGCTCCTGGATAACTTCTCCTTGATGGCCTTCGCCGGCGCGGTGGATGCCTTGGTAACCGCCAACCTGGTGACTCGGGAGCCGCTGGTCGAGGTACTGGTGGTCGGTGCAACGAGCGATCTGGTCGTCAGCGATCTGGGCACCGCCATCTCGACGGATTGCCCGCTAACGGCGCTGCAGGAGCAACGGCTGGACCTGCTTATCATGTGTGGTGGTTTCCGTGTGCACTTGCAGAGCTCGCCATCGATCCGCTCCACGCTACGCTGCTTCGATGCCGCAGGCACGACACTGGGAGGGCTGTGGAACGGTGCCTTCTTTCTTGCCGAGGCGGGAGTGCTGGATGGCCATGACTGTGCAATACATCCCGATTCCCGGGCCATGCTGCTCGAGTCATTTCCCGGGGTATGCCTGTCCAGGCACTCCTATGTGCTGGACAGGAAACGGATCAGCTGCGCCGGCGCCAATAGCGCGCTCTCCATGATGCTGGACTGGCTGAGACGTGATCATGACCAGAGCTTTGTCGATGCGATCGAGGAAATACTCAACTGTGACAAGGCTCAAGAGGTGATGGATGTTTCCGTCCTGAGCCTCGATCGTGATCCTACCCTGCCGCAAGCCCTGAAACTGGCACTGGAGTTGATGCATAACAATATCGACGAACCTCTTTCGGTAGACGAAATAGCCCGTTGGGTCAACATCTCCCGTCGTCAACTCGAACGGCTCTTCATTCGTTATGTCGATGCCTCTCCGTCCCGCTACTATATGGAGCTCCGCGTGACTTACGCCCGGCAATTGCTGCAACAGACCAACAAGTCGATTGCCGATATCGCGGTGGCCAGTGGCTTTACCAGCATCGATCACTTTCGCCACTGCTTCCGCCAGTTCTTTCACGTCGCCCCGGCGAAGTTTCGCAGGCAGCGTCAGCCCTGACGTCTTGAGCCTGACTTTTCGTAGGGAGCAAGCATTCCAGGCCGACCTGTCGGCACCCCACGCCGCTTTGCTACGAAGGTATGACCATAACATCTGGTCATGACTTGCCGGGATTAAATGTTGCTTTTTCGGGGCGAAGTTTCCCGCTTACCATCGCTATACCGACCCATCCTCCAGCAAACAATCACAAGGTGACGATATGAACTTCGATGGTATCTGGACACCCGTCGTAACCCCTTTCGCCCAGGACGGCTCCATCCAGCTCGACACCCTGAGGAAGGTGGTCGACACGCTGATCGACCAGGGGGTGCACGGCCTGATCATCGGCGGCACGACCGGCGAGTACTATGCCCTCAGCAAGGAAGAACGCAAGCAGGTCTTCGACTCTGTGGCCGGCCATGCCAAGGGCCGTATCCCGATCATGGCGGGTATCAATGCCACCACGACCGAGGACAGCCTGGAGCTTGGCCAGCATGCCAAGGAGGCCGGCTTCGACGCCATCCTGGTAGCGGCGCCCTACTACTGCCAGCCGGCCCAGGACGAGCTGCTGACCCATGTCCGGTGCGTCGATGATGCCCTCGACATGCCGATCATGCTCTACAACTTCCCCGACCGCACTGGTGTGCCGATGACACTCGAGTTGATCGAGGCGTTGCGTGATCGCCCGAATGTCCAGGCGATCAAGGAGAGCACCGGCTCGATCGAGCGGATGCATGCCCTGGCCAACGATCACGCCGACCAGCTTCAGCTGAGCTGCGGCATGGACGACCAGGTCCTGGAGTTCTTCGCCTGGGGAGCACGCAGTTGGGTGGCGGGGGCTTCCAACTTCCTGGCGCCGGAGCACGTGGCGCTGTACCAGGCCTGCGTCGTCGAGCAGGACTTGGTCGCCGGCCGTGAACTGGCCGCCCGCCTGCTGCCGATGCTCAACCTGCTGGAGCAGGGCGGGAAGTTCTGCCAGTACATCAAGTACGGCTGCGAACTGGCCGGCCTGCCGGTCGGACCGGCGCATCGTCCGCTGCTGCCGCTGAACGAGACGGAAAAAGCCAGCTTCCAGCGTACCTATGACGCCCTGCTTCAACACCGCGGCTGACATCCTGCGCTGGAGATTCGCCCCATGCAGTTGACATGCCATTTCTTGCCCCAGAACGACGGGCGCTGTGGCTGGTACGAGACACTGCCCCCACCGCCCGCTTCGGCACCGCTTCAAGGTGAAGTGAAGGCCGACTGGGCGGTGTTGGGAGCGGGACTGGCCGGCCTGGCCGCCGCTCGGCGCCTGGCCGAACTGCAGCCGAACGCCGCCATCGCCCTGGTGGATGCACGGCGTGTCGGCTTCGGGGCCGCCGGGCGTAACTCCGGGTTCATGATCGACCTGCCACACGACCTGAACTCACACGATTACACCGGCGACCGGAGCCGCGATCTTGACCAGATCCGCCTCAATCGTGGGGCGATCGACTACATGCGCGAGATCGTGCAGCGCCATGGTATCGACTGTGACTGGCGGGAGCAGGGCAAGCTGCACGGGGCGGTGGAGGCGCATGGGCTGCGCGCCCTGGAGGCCTTCGCCAAGGGGCTGTCGGCCCTTGGCGAGCCCTACAGCGAACTCGACGCCCGGCAGATGAAGGCCATCACCGGCTCCGACTTCTATCACGCCGGCCTGCACACTCCCGGGTGTGTACAGGTCCAGCCGGCCTCGCTGGTACGTGGCCTCGGGGCCACTCTGCCGGAGAATGTCCGCCTCTACGAGGACAGCCCCGTCCGCGAGATCAACGTCGGCCAGCCCCATACGCTGGTGACCGACCAGGGGCGTCTCGAGGCGCCGCGGCTGGTGCTCGCCAACAACGCCTATGCCGCGCAGTTCGGCCAGTTGGGGCTCAAGGGCCGGATTCTGCCCGTCTATACCTACGGCAGTCTGAGCCGTCAGTTGAGCCCCAAGGAGCTCGCGGCACTGGGCGGCGAGGAAAGTTGGGGGCTGATCCCGGCGAACCCGATGGGCACGACCGTGCGGCGCATGGGAGACGGGCGCATCGCCATCCGTAACTCCTTCACCTACAACCCGCATGTCAGCACCAGTGCAAGCCGGCTGGCGCGTGTGCGGGGCGCTCATCGGTGCTCCTTCGAGCGGCGTTTCCCCATGCTGCCGGACGTGGAGCTCGAATACACCTGGGGAGGCGCGCTGTGCGTATCGCGCAATGGGGGCACGCCCTTCGGTGAGCTTGTCCCCGGGGTCTTCAGCGCCGTCTGCCAGAACGGGCTGGGCCTGACCCGCGGCACGATCTCCGGGAAGTTGATCGCCGAGTATGCACTCGGCGTGGAGAGCGAACTGCTCGACATCATGCTGAAGCAACCCAAACCCGCCGCCAATCCACCCGAACCGTTCCTCGGCCTGGGCGTGCGCTCGACGCTTGCCTGGAAAGAGTGGCAGGCCGGCAAGGAACTCTGAACCATCCGACACGAGGAGAACAACAATGTCCGATAATCTGACTCCGGACGCCATTGCGCGTCAGATCGAGCAACTCGAGTATCGCAACCTGGCCTTCATCGACGGTCGCTTCGTGCCCGCGAGTTCAGGCGAAACGTTCGATACCCTGAACCCGGCCACCGGGGAGCTCCTGACCCGGGTAGCCGCCTGTGACGGCACCGATGTGGACCTCGCCGTCCAGGCCGCCCGCCGGGCCTTCGGGGCCGGTGTCTGGTCGGGGCTCGCGCCCGCCGAGCGCAAGGCCATCATGCAGCGCTTCGCCGACCTGATCGAGGAACACTGCCTCGAGCTGGCCGTGCTGGAGGCCCTGGAGGCGGGCAAGCCGATCGGTGAGTGCTTCAATGTCGATATCCCCGACACCGCCAACACCATCCGCTGGCACGCCGAGGCCGCCGACAAGCTCTACGATGCCGTGTCGCCGACCGCCAAGGACGTGGTGGCGACGATCAGCCGTGAGCCGATCGGGGTCGTCGGCGCCGTGCTGCCGTGGAACTTCCCCGCCATGATGGCCGGCTGGAAGCTGGGACCGGCGCTGATCACCGGCAACAGCGTGGTGCTCAAGCCCGCCGAGCTGACCTCGCTCAGCACGCTGCGGCTCGCCGAGCTGGCCCATGAGGCCGGCATCCCGGCCGGCGTGTTGAACGTGGTGCCGGGGCTCGGTCATGTGGCCGGCAAGGCCATCGGCCTGCATCCCGACATCGACCTGGCCGCCTTCACCGGTTCCACCGACGTGGGTCGTCGCTTCCTCGAGTACTCGGCGGCGAGCAACCTCAAACGCGTGGTACTGGAGTGCGGCGGCAAGAATCCGCAGGTGGTGATGCCCGACGTCGGCGACCTCAAGACCGTGGCGAGCAATGTCCTGGCCGCGGCCTTCTGGAACATGGGCGAGAACTGCTCGGCGGGCTCTCGCCTGATCGTGCATCGGTCGGTGAAGGATGCGTTGGTCGACGAGATGCAGCGCCAGCTCGAGGAGGAGTGGGTCACTGGCGATCCGCTGGACCCCAATGTTCAGCTCGGCGCCCTGATCGAGCAGGACCACATGGACAAGGTGCTGGCGCATATCGAGCGGGCCAAGGCCGATGGGCTGGCGCTGGTGACCGGCGGGAAGCGCATCCTGCAAGAGGTGGGGGGCTATTTCGTCGCCCCGACCATCTTCGACGAGGTGCCCAAGGATGCCGCCGTGGCACGGGAGGAGATCTTCGGCCCGGTGCTGGCGGTGATCCCGTTCGACACCGAGGAGGAAGCCATCGCCATCGCCAACGACACCTGCTATGGCCTGGCGGCCTCGCTGTGGAGCGAGGATCTCAATACCGTTCACCGCATGGCTGCCGCCATCCGCGCCGGCACCGTCTCCGTCAACTGCTTCTCGGAAGGCGATATCACCACCCCCTTCGGCGGCTACAAGCAGTCCGGCTTCGGTGGGCGGGACAAGTCGGTGTATGCCCATGATCAGTATTGCGAGTTGAAGACCACCTGGATCCAGCTGGCCTGATCCAGCGACCCGTTCACAACACAGATTGCATTCTTTCCCCGCCATTCGCGGCCCCGTGGATGGCGGCTTGCTTGCCACCAGCGAATATCAGCATGTATCGATAAATGTCTACTTCCATCGATCGAGGCAACGATAACCTCAGGTTTTGCTTTGTACTGAAGAAAAGTCGTTTCCATTACTTCCGCCACAGTAATAGCTTTAATACATGCCTGGCCACGGCCAGGCAAGAGGTGAACCCAACGACAATAGCCCACCTGGAGAAGGTGTTATGACATTAAAAAACTCAATAAAAGTTAGCTCAAGCATAGCCGCAGTATCGGTTATCACCGCACTTGGTTTCTCAGCGTCCGCCTGGGCAAGCGATGAGGAATTAAAGCTTACGATCGCAACGGAGTCAGGTGACCGAGAATCGCCCCACGGTCTGGCAGTAAAGAGAATCTCTGATATAGTCGAAGAACAATCCGATGGCAGAATTACCATCAATGTCTTCTATCAGGATGAGATCGGCGGGCCTCAGGAGCTTTTTGACCAGTTGGTCAGAGGTAATATCGACCTCTTCCTGGGCTGGCCTCAAACCTCCTACGATGAGCGGCTTGGCGTACTACAGCTGCCCTATCTGACCCTGGGTTGGGATGAAGCACTAGATGCCTATGGCAAAGATGGTTGGGTCTCGGAGGTCATCGGACCCATCCTATCGGATATTGGCCTGGAATACCTGGGGCCCTTTCCGGAAGGCTTTGGCGGCATAGCTACAGCGGATACATATGCTACTAACCATGAAGATGCACAGGGGATCAAGCTCCGGTCACAACCCATCTTCCCGCTGCCCCAAACGATACAGGCCATGGGGTTCCAGGCCGTTCCCATCGACTGGTCCGAGGTCTACACCTCCATCCAGACCGGGGTCGTCGATGGCGATTCGAGTAATGTGATCTACTGGGACTATACCTATTTCAACGACCTGCTTGACTATTTCGTTCACTCCAAGCACAACTTCTCCTTCTATACTTTCCTGATGAACCAGGATTCCTGGAACGCTCTCGACGAAGAAGATCGCGGGATCATCGCGGATGCCGTGGAAGTCGTGTCCAATGAGCAGTTCGAGAATGCCAAGGCCGAGGATGAAAAGTGGATCCAGACGGCCCAGGAAGAAGGTATGGAATATATCGTGCCGTCCGATGAAGAGATGGCTGCCTGGATCGAACGAGTCCGCGAGACAGTATGGGTCGAGGCGGAGGAGTCCCTGGGGGAGGATGTCATGAGCGCCGTCCGCGAGCATGCATCGGAACCACAGTAACGGCTTGCCGGATGACATGGAGTGGCGCCTGTTGATAGGGCCACTCCGTGTTCGATTCCTTTTAGGGTAACATTAGGGAAGTCATTATGGATTATTTCGCCCGCATCGATAATGTGGTCGCATCTATTCTGAAGGCTGCCGTTACAGTGCTAGGCCTTTTCATTTCTTTTGCCATGGTGGGTGGCATAATCTTCAGGGCACTGCTTGGCGTTCAGGTATTTGGCCTTGAGGAACTGGTGTTGATGGCCGCCATGTGGTTGTACATGCTCGGAGCGGCCCTGGCCTCGCGCGAGAGGTCCCATCTCAGTGCCGATTTCTTTCAGGCCTTTACCGACAACGAGGTCCTGCACGACATAATGAGGCTGATTGCCACAACACTATCGGTAGTTATGGCGGTTTTTTTCGTCACCTGGAGCTACAGCCTTTTTTCCTGGGGAGTCGAAAAGGGACAAGTCACACCGGTGTTCAGTATTCCGCAATACATTGCACAGGGAAGCCTTCTCGTTGCGAGCATCCTGCTGTTGCTCTACGCGCTCCGGGACCTCATTCATGATGTCAGAAAGCTATCCAGAAAAGCTGCAACCCAATAAACGTCTCTCCTCAAGAGACTTCCTGACAATAATAGGAGAAACACATGGGTGCCTTATTAGCGATAGGCGCAGTCATAATATTGATGATCATAGGCGTGCCGGTCGTGTTCTCTTTCGCCGCCATGACCCTCGTACTCTCGTTCGCTTATGATGTCGATATATCGTCGCTGATGACGACGGGCTTTTGGTCCATCAACTCCATTATCCTGCTCGCCCTGCCATTATTTATCATGACAGGATACTTGATGCAGTCAGGAGGGATTGCGGCCAGGCTCATACGCTTTGTCGAGGCCATCGTCGGCTCGTCCCGCAGTGGGATGGGAACCTCGATGGTAATGGGCTGTGGCGTCTTCGGGGCCATTTCTGGGACAGCCTCGGCCGCGGTAGCCGCGATTGGCACCATCATGATCGGCCCGATGGAAAAACACGGCTACAGCCGCCCGTATTCCACTGCTCTGGTCGGGATCTCTTCGTTGCTCGGCCTGCTGATTCCGCCCAGCATCACCATGATCCTGTACGCCGTGGTAACCCGGCAATCCGTCGCGGCCGTATTCCTGGCGACCATCGGGCCGGGTATTCTGCTGATGATCTTCCTGTGCGTGATCAACGCCATCAAGATGCGCAAGAATCCCGACTACAGCCCAGGAGTGATCGCACTGAGTGACCGCTTCCGGAATATCGGCAGTACCGGCTGGAAGGCCTTCCCCGCCTTGATGCTCCCGGTCATCATCCTGGGCGGCATCTACGGGGGCATCTTCACCCCCACCGAGGCGGCCGCCATTGCCGTCGTCTATGCCATTCCCGTCGGCCTGTTCGTTTATCGCGACCTCAACCTGAAGGCCCTGGCACGGTGTTTCATCCAAGCCGCCACGACCACTGGCGTCATCATGATCATTCTGCTCTTTTCCTTCGTGGCCAGTCGTATCTTCACCTTCGAGAGAGTGCCACAGCAGCTGACCGAGCTGTTGCTCGAGCTGTTCCAGAACAAGCTGCTGATTCTCCTCATGGTCAATATCTTCTTGATCTTGATGGGAATGATCATGGATGACGTGAGTGTCGTGGCCATCCTCAGTCCGCTGCTGCTGCCGGTCATGGAGAGCATCGGCATCCATCCGGTGCATTTTGCCGCCATCGTGGGCACCAGCGTCGTCATCGGTTGCAATAGCCCACCCATGGCGCCCATCCTGTTCATGAGCTGTCGGATCGGCGGGGTCGGGATGTCACAGGTCATTCGGCCCGCCTTCAGCTTCATGCTGCTTGCCGCTCTGCCTGTGATGCTGATCACGACCTACTGGCCGGCGCTGTCACTCTTCCTGCCAAGGCTGCTCGGATACGTGAATTAATCAACATCAGAACATGAGAGGTATCTTTCCTTGAGTCAGCAGACACTTTTCGCCCACGATGCAGAGACATTGGCTGAACAGGCCTGTCTCGCCGCGGGCGCCAACCATGCTACCGCACGCTCCCTGGCAAGGGCGACGGTTTCGGCGGCGCTTTTCGGACACCCCGGTGTCGGGTTCCCGCATCTTCTGGATTATCTTTCCAGTTTCCGTGAGGGACGCATCAACAGAGAAGCAGAGCCGAAAATCACTTCGCCCTTGCCCGCTATCATCTACTCGGATGCGGATGGAGGCATTGCGCAACTCGGCTTCGACTTGGCAATGCCGACGCTTGTCGAAAACACACAGAAACTGGGCGTTACGATCTTCACCCAAGGCAACAGCTATACCACCGGTGAATTGGGCTACTATGTTCGCCGTCTTGCCCTGGAAGGCGTGATCGCCTTTGCCGTGTCCAACAGTCCGGCCGTGGTGGCGGGCTCGCCCACTGGCAAGATCGTTTTCGGCACCAACCCGATGGCGTTTGCCGCACCCTTGGCCGATGTCAACGCGCCACTGGTCATTGACCAGGCATCCAGTGCGACGGCCTTCGTCAACCTGGTAAAGGCGGCGGAAGAAGGGCGTAAGATTCCCGAAGGTTGGGCCATCGACGAGCAGGGTAACGCGACCACCGATGCAGCGGCCGGCCTGCGCGGTGCACTTTTGGCATTCGGCGGTATGAAAGGCGCGAATGTGGCGCTGATGGTCGAGTGCCTCGCGGCCGGATTGTCCGGTGCATCATGGTCGCTCGACATGCCGGATTTCCAGGGCGGAGATCAGGTGATCGACGCCGGGATGACGATCATTGCGATTCAACCCACCGTTATTGACGACCATTTTTCCACCCGCCTGACCCAGCATCTTGACCGAATCGCCGAACGTGGTGGTAGCTACGTGCCCAACCGCCGCCCGGTACGAAGCAATCGTTCCGAAGAGGAACGCATTACCATCGACACGGTAGTGATTGAGACAATCCGCCGCTCCTTGTGAGCGGCGGATGGGGTGCGTACTAGCTAGGGCCGCACTGGTCTTCAGGCCCAGATGTCCTGCACACAGAATCCTTCCGTGAATGGATCATCATTGTCCAACACGTAGGTATTGATCCCATAGATCCAGCTCGTTCCCGAAATGGTAGGAATTACCGCCTTTCTTTCGCCAATTGTCGTTTCCTCGACCAGTCTTCCCGTAAACACATTGCCCAGGATCCCCTGGTGGCGAAAATCTTGATTCAACGGCAGCTCGTCCTTGGCATGCAGGACCGCCATCTTTGCGCATGTTCCCGTCCCGCATGGACACCGGTCGATGGCACCTGTCCAGGTGCTGGGCTTGTCCCAATCAAAGTCACCAGACGCCACTGTCACGACATTCTTCCAATCTGCATCTGGGCTACTTGCCGGCCCGGAAAGCTGTGATATCGTGATCCCGACCCCTGGATAATCGGGGTGCTCAACGGGCAACTGCTCGATAGCAGCCTGCCTGATCATGGCCGAGATCCGCGTTATCTCTGCGCCATGCTCGGGTGTGAGTTCTATCCAGGGAAACTGTCGGACATCCGCAATTACATAGAACATTCCACCCCATCCAACGTCTACTTTTACCTTGCCAAGGTGGGGAACGTCTATTTCTCTATCAAGGTAGGCTGCAAACGCAGGTATATTCTTGAAGGTGACGCTCTTTACCTTGCCATCCTTGCATTCGGCCCTGATGTTAATGAGTCCGGCCGGCGCCTCAAGAACAAGTTCCGTAACGGGCTCTTGCATCGGCAGCATTCCCATTTCAAGCAGCACCGTTGCCACGGAAATGGTATTGCCGCCAGACATGACCGGATACTCGATCTGCTCCATGATGACATAGCCGGCATCGGCATCGGGATGACATGGCGGAACAATAACATTACAGCAGAGAGGCGGGTAACCGCGAGGCTCACGCAGCATTAACTTACGCAGCTGGTCGTCATTTTCCCTCAGCCACACCATTTTCTCATGCACCGTCTTGCCGGGTATGTTGGGAACACCGCCAGTGACAACGCGCATCGGCTCGCCTGCATGCGTATCTATGGCATGTATGGTTCTCTTGAATGACATTTCTTCCCCCTTTGAATCCATCACAAATCCTTGACCAGCCGCAGGGCATCGTAGATCGCTGCATGGGTGTTCCGCGACGCGACGGCATCACCGATCCGGAACAGCTGGAATCCATCACCCGAATTGCGAATGACGGCCTGGGGCTTGCCAATGATCAGGTCCTCGTAGTTCACCTCGCCACCATTACTGGAATGCGGCTTCAGCTCGAAATAGATGTCGGCCATCGGCGTGATGCCGTAGTTGACCACCACCTGGTCGATGCGCCGCTCATGATCCAGGTCCAGCTGACCTTGAAGTACATAGTCGCTTGTGATCCTGGCCAGCAGCTCATCGCCGTCCCGCTGCACGGACTTCAGCCGATAGGTGGGCGTGAAGGTGACGTTGGGTCGCTGCAGGGAACGCATGTACGGTACGAGATTCATGGCCATGATTTCCGGCGAGAAGGTACGGTCCGGCGTCATGATCTCGAGCTGTGCCCCGGTGGCGGCAATGATCTCCGATGCCTGCATGGCGGCATGATCGCCGGCATCGTCGAATAGCAGCACCCGATTGCCCGGGGCCACGTGCCCGGACAGGATATCCCAGGTGTTGACCACCAGATCGTGCCCAACCGCGGGCTGGTCTTCCAGGGGGTAGCCGCCAGTCGCCACGATGACCACATCCGGCTTCTCGGCGAGCACATCCTCGACCTCGGCCCAGACGTTGTAGCGGATCTCGACGCCGAGGGCCTCGCAGCGCGCCAGGCGCCAGTCGATGATGCCCATCATCTCGCGGCGGCGCTCGCTCTGCGCGGTGAGGCGCACTTGCCCGCCGGCATCGCTGGCGGCTTCCAGCACCACTACCTCATGGCCCCGTTCGCCGGCGACCCGGGCGGCCTCCAGCCCCGCGGGTCCGGCGCCGATGACCACCACTCGGCGCTGCTGCGCTGCCTTGGGGATGGTGTGGGGCATGGTGGTTTCCCGCCCGGTGGCGGCGTTGTGAATGCAGTAGGCGGCACCGCCCTGGTAGATGCGATCGAGGCAGTAGTTGGCGCCGACGCAGGGGCGGATCTCCTCCTCGCGGCCTTCGATGATCTTGCGCACGATGTGCGGGTCGGCCATGTGGGCGCGGGTCATGCCGACCATGTCGACCTTGCCCGAGGCGATGGCGTAGCGGGCGGTGGCGACGTCCTGGATCTTGGCACCATGGAAGGTGGGGAAGTCGACCTCGCGACGGATCTCTCCGGCGAAGTCCAGGTGCGGGGCGCTGGGCATCCCCTGGATGGGGATGACGTCGGTGAGTCCCGGGTCAGTGTCGATGTGGCCGCGGACCACGTTGAGGAAATCGACCAGACCGCTGTCCTTCAGGCGCCGTGAGATTTCCATTCCATCGCCCGCCGTCAGCCCGCCCGGCAGCATCTCGTCGCCGGTATAGCGCACGCCGACGATGAACTCCTCGCCGACTCGCTGCCGAATGGCACGCAGCACGTCGAAGGTGAAACGCAGCCGGTTGTCGAGATCGCCCCCGTAAGGGGCCTCGAGGGTGTTGGTCAACGGAGACCAGAACTGATCCATCAGGTGGCCATAGGCCATCAGCTCGATGCCGTCGAGGCCGGCAGCGTGCATGCGTTCGGCGGCGTCGGCGTAGTCACGGATCAGGCGCTCGATATCCCAGTCCTCGATCTGCTTGGGAAAGGCGCGGTGGGAGGCTTCGCGACGATGCGAGGGCGACACCGCCGGCAACCAGTCGCCCTTGTCCCAGCGGGTGCGCCGGCCCAGGTGGGTCAACTGGATCATCACCGCGGTGCCGTGCTCATGACAGGCGTCCGTGAGCTCCTTCATCCACGGCACCACCTCATCCCTGTAGGCCAGGATGTTGTTGAACACCGGCGGGCTGTCCTTGGCCACCGCCGCCGAACCGGCGGTCATGGTCAGGCCGATGCCGGCCCTGGCCCGCTCGACGTGGTAGGCCCGGTAGAGCGCCTTGGGCATGCCGTCCTCGGGGTAGGCGGGCTCGTGGGCCGTCATCATGAGCCTGTTCTTCAAGGACAGATGCTTGAGCTGGAAGGGCTGCAGCAGCGGGTCGTTAGCCATGGTCATGCCTCCATCTTGTTGTGTGCTTGACAAAGCTAGCGGCACATGTACACACTTGTCAACTAGATGTACATGTGTGTACATAAAGAAATAAACCGGATGTGCCAGGCCGCCATGAAGCGGTGAGATCCGTTACCGGCAGGATGGCAAGAGAGGTGGGACGCATGTCGCAAGACGCAGTGATCGGCATCATCGGTGGCCATGGGTGGATGGGGCGCTCGCTGGGCATTGCCTTGCTGGAGCGGAACGTCGTGCCCGCCGGCCGATTGGTTGTCTCCTCGCGTTCCGGGAGCCACGAGGCTTACCGCGACTGGCCTGACGTTCGTTGCGCCACGGATAACCGTGAGCTGGTCGAGCTGGCTGATGTCATCGTGCTGTCCATGCGCCCGGAGGATCTCGCCAGCGTCGATATCGCGGCACACGACAAACTGGTCATTTCCCTGCTGGCGATGGCCTCCTCGCAGGAGATCTCCAGCCAGGTGGGAAGTTGCCGGGTGGTGCGTGCCATGCCGAATGCCGCGGCGGAGATCCATCGGGCCTACTTCCCATGGTTTGCCTCTCAGCAGGTCACCGATGCCGACAAGCGGCTCGTCCAGGCGCTGCTGGCGAGCTGTGGCACGGCACGGGAGCTTCCCACGGAGCGCGACCTCGACTACCTGACGGCCCTGAGCGGGGCCGGGCCGGCCTACCCCGCCCTGCTGGCCCAATCGATGCTGGAGCACGCCAGGCAGATGGGCATCGCCGACGATATCGCCCTCGAGGCCGTCATGCAGACCCTGGTGGGCGGCAGCCTACTGCTGGAAAGGCTGGGAACCGACCCCGGCGACATGGTGGAGCGGCTGATTGCCTATGACGGCACCACCGCCAAGGGGCTGCGAACGATGTTGGATGAGGGCATCGGCCAGGCGATTCATCGTGGCCTCGATGCGGCTCACCGGGCGGCAAGTGGCTCACGATAAAACACCGGCCATAAGCTCTAAAACCTACTGAAAGCAAACATCCAAAAGTCCGGGAGAGCATGGAATGAAAATTCTCGCCGCGGTCAAGCGCGTCATCGACTACAACGTCAAGATCCGGGTCAAGCCGGACAACAGCGATGTCGACCTCACCAACGTCAAGATGGCCATGAACCCCTTCTGCGAGATCGCCGTGGAAGAGGCGGTGCGCCTCAAGGAGCGCGGGGTGGCGACCGAGGTCGTCGCCGTCACCATCGGCCCCAGGGCCGCCCAGGAGCAGCTGCGCACCGCCCTGGCACTGGGCGCCGATCGCGCCATCCATGTCGATACCTCAGCCGAGACCGACGCGCGCATCGAGTCGCTGGCGGTGGCCAAGTTGCTGGCCAAGGTGGTCGAGGAGGAGCAGCCGGGCCTCACGATCCTCGGCAAGCAGGCCATCGACACCGACAACAACCAGACCGGCCAGATGCTCGCCGCGCTGACCGGCCTGCCCCAGGGCACCTTCGCGTCCGAGGTCGTGATCAGCGGCGACGGGGGGGATGGAAAGCTCCAGGTGACCCGCGAGATCGACGGCGGCCTGCAGACCGTCGAACTGAGCCTGCCGGCCATCGTCACCACCGACCTGCGCCTCAACGAGCCGCGCTACGCCAAGCTGCCCGACATCATGAAGGCCAAGAAGAAGCCCCTCGACGTCAAGACGCCGGCCGAGCTGGGTGTCGAGGTCGCCTCGAAGGTCACGCTGCTCAAGGTCGAGCCGCCTCCCGAGCGCCAGGGCGGCAT
>NZ_JASCQN010000029.1:0-97155 GCF_030010475.1 Halomonas kalidii
GGCATGGGCGCGTCCGGATGCGACATCACAGGTCCTGGATGGCCTCGAACAGTTCGCGCTGTTCCTCGTCCAGGGCGTCGAGCACTGCCGGGCGAGCCTTCTCGGTGAAGGCGTCGATATCCACCTCGACGAACTCCATGCCGCGCTCCTCGAGATCCTGACGCAGACGCTCCTCGTCCTCGGCGAAGAGCTCGGCCTCGTGGGCCTGCATGGTATCGGCCGCCTCGAAGATCACCTCCTGCAGATCCTCCGGCATGCTCTCGAGCTTGTCTTTGCCGATCACCACATAGATCCAGCTGCGCACGTGGCCGGTGAGGTTCACGTAGTCCTGGACCTCGTCGAAGCTGGCGCTCTCGATCAGGCTCAGCGGGTTCTCCTGGGCCTCGATGGTGCTCTGCTGCAGGGAGGTGAAGACCTCGCTGAAGGCCATCGGCGTGGGGCGGGCCCCCAGCGCCTCCCAGGTATCGACGAACAGCGGCACATTGGGCACGCGCAGGCGGATACCGTCGAGATCGTCGGGATGCTCGATCGGGCGGTTGGAGGTCAGGTGCCGCGGGCCGCGCTCGAACCAGGCCAGGGGCACCAGGTTGGCGCGCTCGGTGATCTGCGCCTCGATCGACTCGCCGATCTCGCCGCTCACCGCGGCATGCAGGTGCTCGGCATCGCGGAAGGCGTAGGGCACGGCCATCATGGCGGCCTTGGGTGCCCAGTTCTGCAGGCTCTCGCCGGTGATGGTCATGTCCGCGGTACCCAGTTGGATGCTGTTGATCACGTCCATCTCGGCGCCGAGCTGCTCGTTGGGGTAGAGCTGCACCTCGATGCGGCCGTCGGAGTTGGCCTCGACCTCCTCCTTGAACTTCACCGCGGCCTGGTGCCAGATGTTCTCCTCGTTGGCGAGGTGGCCGAACTTCAGGGTGACGTCGGCGGCCAGGGCCGCCTGGCTACCGATCAGGGCCGCCCCGAGGACGGCACCGGTGACGAGCTGCTTCATCATGATGTTCACTCCTGCACGTGGATGTTGTGCGTTGTGGTGGTGCTTGAGTTGCGGTAGTGCTTGGGTTGGCGTGCTGCACTTATTGCTTGAATTCAGGCCGTCAGGTGCCGATCTGGATCAGCACCTTGCGGGCCTGCTCGGGATGGTGGTCGAGCATGTCGATGGCACCGGGCATCTCGTCGAACGGCAGCCGGTGGCTCACCAGCGCCAGGGGATCGAGACGACCGCTGGCCATCAGCTCGAGCACCTCGGGAAACTTGCGGTTGTTGAGCCGCGACCCCACCAGGGTCAGCTCCTTCTTGATCACCTCGAGCTGCACCAGATCGCTCGGGGTGGGAGTGAAGCCCAGCAGGCCGATGCGACCGGCCGGCGAGGCCAGGCGCAGGATCTGCGGTAGCAAGGCCGGGACGCAGGCCGCATCGGCGATCAGCGGCACGCCCTCGCCCTCGGTCAGCTCGAGGACCGCCTGTTCGACGTCCCGGTCGCGACCGTTGAGGACATGACGCGCGCCGAGTGCCTTTGCGGCCTCCAGCCGCTCGTCGATGACGTCGGTGACGATCACCTCCTCGATGCCCTTGGCCCGGGCGATCTGCAGGATGGTCAGGCCGATCACCCCGGCGCCGTACACCAGCAGGCGATCGCCCGGCTGGGGCTGCATGCGATCGAGCACGTTGGCGGCGATACTGTAGGGCTCGACCAGGGCGGCGACATCCAGCGCTAGGCCGTCCGGCAGCCGGTGCAGGTTGGCCGCCGGCACGGCGACACGCTCCTCGAAGCCGCCATCGCGATGCACGCCGATCACTTCCAGGGAGGTGCAGACGTTGGGCCGCCCGATGCGACAGGGGTAGCAGTGGCCACAGCTGATCACCGGATCGATGCAGACGCGATCGCCCACGGCGATGTCCTCGACGCCCTCGCCCACGGCCTCGACCACCCCGGCGAACTCATGGCCGGTGATGCGCGGGAAGCGCACGAAGGCGTTGTCGCCGTGGATGATGTGCATGTCCGAGCCGCAGATACCGGCGAAGGCGACGCGCACCAGCGCCTCGCCGGGGGCGGCCGTGGGAACCTCCACCTCGGCGATCCGATAGTCCAGCGGCGCATTGACCTGGAATGCCTTCATGTTCGTCTCCTCACCAGTGCCATAGGGTGCCGTCTTCCAGCCGGTTGACCGGCAGGCTGGCACGCTTGTAGGGATACTGCTTGGCCAGCTCCTCATCGATGTCGACGCCGTGTCCCGGCGCCTCGCCGACGAGGAAGTGGCCGTCCTCGAAGCGATAGTCGTGGGGGAAGACCCCGTCGGTCTCCTCGGTATGGGGCATATGCTCCTGGATGCCGAAGTTGGGCACCCAGGTGTCGAAGTGGATCGCCGCCCCCAGGCACACCGGCGACAGGTCCGTCGGCCCGTGGAAGCCGGTGCGCACGTGATAGAGCCCGGCCAGGTCGGCGATGCGCCGCACGTGGGTGATGCCGCCACCATGGGAGAGCGGCGTGCGGATGTAGTCGATCCACTGGTTCTCGAGCAGCTCGCGGTAGTCGTGGATCGAGTTGAACACCTCGCCCACCGCCAGCGGCGTGGTGGTGTGCTGGCGAATCAGCCGGAAGCTCTCCTGGTTCTCGGCCGGCACGCAATCCTCCAGCCAGAACAGGTGGTAGGGCTCGACCGCCTTGCCCAGGCGCGCCGCCTCGATGGGCGTCAGCCGATGGTGAACGTCGTGCAGCAGGTGAATCTCGTCGCCGAAGCGCTCGCGTACCGCGGCGAACAGCTTGGGTACGTGATTGAGGTACTTCTCGGTGCTCCACACATGCTCGGCGGGCAGGTCGGAATCCGCCGGTTCATAGCGTTCCCCCTCGCGCTTGGCGACCCCGTAGATGGTGGGGATGCCGGGGATGCCGGCCTGCACCCGCACGGCGCGATAGCCGAGCTTGACGTGGGCCTCGACCTCCTCGAGACAGGTCTCGATGTCCTTGCCGGTGCAGTGGGCGTAGGTCATCACCCGCTCGCGGCTCTTGCCGCCGAGCAGTTGATAGAGCGGCATGTTCGCCGCCTTGGCCTTGATGTCCCACAGCGCCAGGTCCACCGCGGCGATGGCACTCATGGTCACCGGGCCGCGGCGCCAGTAGGCGCCGCGATAGAGGTAGTGCCAGATGTCCTCGATGCGGCTGGCGTCGCGGCCGATCAGCGCCGGGATCACGTGCTCCTCGAGATAGGCGACCACGGCCATCTCGCGACCGTTGAGGGTGGCGTCACCGATGCCGTAGACGCCCTCGTCGGTGACGATCTTGAGGGTCACGAAGTTGCGCCCCGGGGAGGTGACGATCACATAGGCGTCGCTGATCTTCATGGGCTCGCCTCCGCGACGAGTGATGGGGTCTGCTGGGTTTCGAACATCTCGGGAAAGCGCCGCATCAGCTCGGGAAGCGACTGCAGGATCTCTTGCTGATGGAGGCCCATCGCCCGGGCAGCGAGGTCGGGGTCCCGGGCGGCGATGGCATCGACGATCGCCTGGTGCTGGTCGGTCAGCTTGAGGATCGGGGTCGAGTCCGGAATGCTCAGGTAGCGCACCCGGTCGAGCTGCGCCTTGACGTCCTCGGTCACCCGCCACGCGGTGGTATGCCCCGTGCCCAGCGCCAGGGCGCGGTGGAAGGCCTCGTCGAGCAGGAAGAAGCGGTCGTGGTCCTGCGGCTCGATGCAGTTCCGCTGGCGCTCGATCAGCTCGTTCAATTCCCCCAGGGTGCGCGGCGCCAGCCCGCACTCGGCGGCCTCCCGGGCCACCGCCACCTCCACCGCCTCGCGCACGAAGCGCGCCTCGAGCACGGCCTGGCGGGAGATCCTCACCACGTAGGTACCGCGTTGCGGACGCACCTCCACCAGGCCGGCTTCCGACAGGCGGATGAAGGCCTCCCTGACTGGCTGGCGGCTGACCGCGAAGGTCTCGGCGATCTCCTTCTCGGAGAGCGCCTGGCCCGGCGCCAGCACCATGCGGATGATCGACTGGCGCAGCACCTGGTGAAGACGCTGGCGCACCGAGCCCTCGTCTCGTGTGTCCTGCCACAGGGCCTGCAAGCTGATATTCATGGCGATTCCCCGACCATTCCATTCAATGCCGGCGACCCGCCGGCTGACATGACTAGTATGGTAGTATGGCAGAAAAGATAAAAGCCCGAATGAATTCGACCTTGGTCGCACCTTGAAGAACCGCGGAAATGTAGCAATACTGTTAGGAAACAGCGTTCACAAAGTTATGGCGCGCCCCACTCTCAATAAACGTCGTGGCCTGCCGATATCAGTGACACTGTTTACTATCCGTCCATATCTGCGCGAGATGACCGGCGATGGCATACGCTCCCTGCCTGCTCTTCGATTGTGATGGCACCCTGGTCGACAGCGAACCGCTGCTGGCCGCCGAGATGGCCAACGCCCTGAGTGCCGTCGGCCTGCCCTTCCTCGCCAGCGACTACATGGGCGAGTTCCGTGGCACCCGCTTCCGCCATATCGTCGCCGAGCTGCAGAGCCGCCATGGCCAGGTCGACCCCGACCACCTCGAGACCATGGAAGTCGAGATGCGCCGCAACCTGATGCGTCGCCTGGAGACCGAGCTGCTGCCGATACCCGGTGCCCCCGAGGCCCTCGCCGCCCTGGCCGGCCACCCGATGGCGGTGGTCTCCAACGGCCCGGAAACCAAGATCCGCGCCTCGCTGAAGAGCAGCGGCCTGGCCGAATGCTTCGACGACCGCCTGTTCAGCGGCTACACCGCCAAGTGCTGGAAACCCGACCCCTGCCTCTTTCTGCATGCCGCCAGCGTGATGGGCCATGCGCCGGAAGACTGCGTGGCCATCGATGACTCCATCGTCGGCGTCAGGGCGGCACTGGCTGCCGGCATGACGGTGATCCACCTCAACCGCTATCCGGATGCGGAGGAGACCCCGGAGGGCGCCATCATGATCAGCAGCATGTTCCAGTTGCCGACGATCGTCGCCCGGCTGGTCAAGGCCCGCCGCATGGCCGTCTCGCTTTCCTGAGTGCCCCACGCCATGCAAGCCGGCGCCGCGGGCGCTATCATCGAGCCGACACTCTCGAAGAAAGGAGCCCGGCATGGCCTCCCTGCAGGACCAGCTTCGCGGCCTGGTGTATTCCACCGAGCATGGCGACATCTGCCCCGACTGCCGTCACCCCCTGGACGACTGCCGCTGTGCCGAGCAGGCCGATGCGGCCCGCCTGGCGGCGCTCGACGGCATCGTGCGTATTCGCCGCGAGACCAGCGGCCGCAAGGGCAAGGGCGTGACCACCGTCTCGGGCGTGCCACTGGCGGAGGCCGAGCTCAAGGCACTGGCCAAGGCACTGAAGAAGCGTTGCGGCACCGGAGGAGCGGTCAAGGAAGGCATCATCGAGATCCAGGGCGACCACCGCGAGGTACTCAAGGCGGAGCTGGAAGGCCGCGGTTTCACCGTCAAGCTTGCCGGCGGCTGAGGAGAGTGCAGACCATGCTACCGACCCGATCCCTGACCCGGCCCCTCGTCATCGCCCTGGGGCTGGTGGCGACACTGGGACTAGCCGGCTGCGCCGGCACGCCCGATTTCGAACTGCTGCGCACCGAAGTGGCTCCGGAAGCGCCGTTGTCGCCGACGGCCGATGCCGAGCTGAGGGTCCGCCTCGAGGCCAGCGATGGCAGTGGCACCCTGGCCGAGACCAGCGTCAGCGGGCTCGGAGGCTCTCCCTGGCCGGTGGTGCTGCAGGTCGACCGTCGTGCCCTGGAGCGAGCCGGCGCAGCACGGCTGCATGCGGAACTGCGCGAGGCGGGTCGGGTGACCCACGCCAGTCCGGAGCCGGTATCACCGAGCGAGCGGGACGCCGAAGGCGTCATCGAGCTGCCGCTGGCACCGCGCCGCTGAGCGCCGCCACCAGCGCCGAGAGCCCCTCGTCGGCGGGCACCTCGACCTTGAGCGCATAGAGGTCGTCCGCCCGGGTACGCCCCAGGTTGAGGCAGGCAACCGGCTTGCCGGCCCGGGCCGCGGCCCGGGCGAAGCGAAATCCCGAATAGACCATCAGCGACGACCCCACCACCAGCAGGGCCTCGCTGGCGTCGAGCAGCGCCTGGGCCGCCGCCACCGTCGCCTGCGGCACGCTGTCGCCGAAGAACACCACGTCCGGCTTCCAGATGCCGACACCACAGCGCTCGCAACTCGGCACCCGGAAGCCCGAGAAGTCCCGTTCCAGGTCGGCATCGCCGTCGGGCCCGACGCTGGCCCCCGTGGTCGCCCAGCGAGGGTTGCAGCGCGCCAGCTCATCATGCAGGACATGACGCATGCGTCGGGCACCACAGCTCATGCAGCGCACCAGGTCGGCCCGCCCGTGCAGGTCGATCACCCGGCGCGATCCCGCCGACTGGTGCAGGCCATCGACATTCTGGGTGATCACCCCCTCCACCAGCCCCATCGCCTCGAGCCGGGCCAGGGCCCGGTGGGCCTCGTTGGGCCGCGCCTCGCTGAGCGCGCGGAAGCCCACCAGGGCCCGGGCCCAGTAGCGCTGACGGGCCGCATGGCTGGTCATGAACCGCTGATGCTGCATCGGCGGCGAACGTTTCCAGTCGCCACGCTCGTCGCGGTAGTCGGGGATGCCGCTGGCGGTACTGATACCGGCCCCGGTGAGCACCGCCAGGCGCGGATGGCGAACCACGAAGGCGGCCAGCGCCGCCGGATCGGAGGCTCTCGCCGCGGAGAGAGGCTGTTGCATGAAGACGCCCTGCCGCTACCCTATGAGTCCCGAGCATGGCCCCGAGGGGGCGAGGTTGTCTAGAATGGGTGGGCTTCCCCCCTGGGCAAGGAAACCCGATGGCCTGGCTGGAATACCTGCTTCCCCTGATCTTTCTCTTCCCCCTGGCTGCCACGGCGGTGATCGTGCTGGCGCTGCGCAACCTGCATGACGCCCGGGTGCGCTCGCCCTTCGATGCCCACACCCTGCGTGAACCGGGCCAGGCGCTGCGCGACCGGCTCGACCGTGCCTTCGCCGGGCTGTTCCTCGACGGCGCCCTCGGGCCCATCGTCACCCTGGCGCCGCTGGTCTACGGCATGGGCCGGATGCTCTTCGCCAGCCAGCAGAACTGGATCGAGTGGGCCCTCTACGGGGCACTCAGCACCGTGCTGGTGCTGGTGTTCTGCCTGCTGCTGATCCGCGACTTCCAGCGTATCCGGCGTCTCAAGCTGGGGCTGGCCTGTGAGCTGGCGGTGGGCCAGGAGCTCAACACGCTGATCCGCCCCGAGGCCCACCCCTACTATGTCTTCCACGATGTCCCCACCGACAGCTACACCATCGACCATGTGGCGGTCACGCCCCACGGGGTCTTCGTGGTCGAGACCCGCGCGCGCACTCGCCCCTTCACCCCCGACGGCCGCGAGATCAACGTGGTCAGCGTGGAGCGCGAGCGCCTGCGCTTTCCCGGCTGGAGCGAGCGCCAGCCGTTGCTGAAGACCCGCCAGGCCACCCGCTGGCTGGCCACCTGGCTGCACAAGCGCACCGGCAGGCGGGTGGCGGTGATGGGCGTACTGACGCTGCCCGGCTGGGACATCGACACCAGCGAGGCGGCGAGCGACTTGATGGTGACCAGCGGCGAGGATCTCTCGGACCGACTCATCCGGACCCAGCTGGGCGAGATCGACGACACCACCCACGGCGCCGTGATCGCCGCGCTGCTGGAGCGGGCCGCCCAGCTCGACGACGGGCAGTTGCAGGGCCCATCGATCTGATCAGAACGTCGCGATCCGCACCCGCGTCGCGCAGCGCCCGCGGTCCTGGCGGGCCAGGCTCCCGGCGGCCGGAAAGTCCTCGAGGCGGTCGGCGGCGATGGCGATGCGCACCTCGGTGAGCACGCGGTTGCCGCGCCCGCCGCAGCGCAGGCGCAGGGCGCGCCCGGTGCCCTGGCCGAAGGCCGCCTCGAAGGCGCCGATCAGGTCGTTGCGCCCCACCTCGCCGCCCTGGTTGAGCGCCACGAAGGCACCAAAGGCGCTGGCGTTCACGGCCTCACGCAATTCAACCGCCGCGGCGAAATAGTCGGCCGAGTCCAGCGCAAAGCAGGCGGCATGCTTGGCGTACTGGTAGCGGTCGAGGCAGCTGGCACGCCCCGGCATGGCAGCATCGAGGGACTCGTCGAGCGCTTCGGGCAGATCCAGCGGCGGGTGGGCCCGGCAGAAACTCCCGTCAGCGCGCGGCGTCTCGAGGAAACAGCCCTCTTGCCACCAGCGGCGGCGATCGACGCCCCGGGCGGCGAAGCGCCCGGGCAGCGACGGCCACAGGCCGTGCAGCACGAAGCCCTGCTCGGCGCCCCGGCGCAGTTCGGGCTGGCGACACTCCCGGGGCGGGCGCGAGTGGCTCTCGCAGAAGCCGGGGTGCCAGGTCAGTGCCAGGGTGTAGTGGGCGAAGTCGTCGCGCTCCAGGCGCGTCAGCGCGCTCTCCGCGGGTTGCGCCGCGGCGAGCGGCGCCAGCAGCCAGGCGATGACCAGCAGCAGCAGCGTCGGCCGAGCGCGCATTGCTCAGTCCCCCCTGAGCCGGCCGCCCATCTCCTGGGCCAGGTCCACGGCATAGTGGTCGGTCATGCCACCGATGAAGTCGAGCATGCGCCGGTAGCTGTCGTACAGAGGCCATGAGCGCCGCGGGGTGTTCTCGCCGATCAGCGCCAGTACGCGCTGGTGCTTGAAGGTGGAGCGGCCGGTGTGGTGCAGCTCATGGGCCGCGCCGATGAAGGCCTCGAGCAGAATTCCCAGCGTCGTGTAGGCGCCGATCTCCAGCTTGGCCTTGCGCTCGTTCTGGAAGATGCGCTCCCGGGCCAGCTGCTTGGCCGCCTTCACCCCCCAGCCCAGGTCCGGGTGGCAGAGTTCCAGCAGGTCCTCCTGCAGGCGCCCGCCCAGCAGCTCCGCCTCGTGCTGCACGAAGACCGCCCCCACGTCGTTCACCGCCCGCTCCATGGCCGCCCCGCGCAGGGCGGCGATGCGCCGCCGCTGGGAGACCCCGTCGCGCTGCATCTCGGCGTAGTCGGGCGGTGCGCCGCCGGCGATCTGGGTCAGCACCTCGGCCACCTCGTCGAAGCGCAGGATACCCATCTCGAGCCCATCCTCCAGGTCGAGCAAGGCATAGCAGATGTCGTCGGCGGCCTCCACCAGCCAGGCCAGCGGGTGGCGGCACCAGCGCCCCTCGCCGCGGGGCAGCAGGCCGAGGCGCCCGGCCACCTCGGCGAGCAGCGCCCGCTCGCTCTGGTAGCAGCCGAACTTGCCGGCCACCCCGCCGTGCTCCACGGTCCACGGATACTTGAGCAGGGTGCCCAGGGTCGCCGTGGTCAGGCGCATGCCACCGCGAAACTGGTTGTACTCGATCTGGGTGACGATACGGAAGCCCTGGGCGTTGCCCTCGTAGGTCAGCAGGTCCTCGCGCTCGAGCTCGGAGAGCCCCTCGAGCAGCCCGCTGCCGTCGGCCTCGGCACGCTTGAACCAGTCGCGGATGGCGTACTCGCCGGCATGGCCGAAGGGCGGGTTGCCGATGTCGTGCCCCAGGCAGGCCGCCTGGACGATCACCCCCATGTCCGCCGGGGTGATCCACTCGGGCAGCCGGTCGCGCAGCAACTCGCCGACGATCATGCCCAGCGAGCGGCCCACGCAGCCCACCTCCAGCGAGTGGGTCAACCGGGTGTGGATATGATCGTTGTCGGTGAGGGGGTGAACCTGGGTCTTGCGCCCCAGGCGACGGAAGGACCCGGCGAAGACGATCCGGTCGTGGTCCTTGTGGAAGGGGCTGCGGCCGATCTCGTCGCGGGCCCCGCCGGGGCGTTCGCCACGCTTGTCGTGTAGGCGACTCGGATCGAGCAGCCGCTCCCAGTTCATCTGCGTCATGGGCGGTCTCTCCTTGAGAGCCCCATTCTGGCAGCCCCGGGCGCCGTCGCCCAGCCCCGGCGCCTACTGCAGGCGCCCCCGTACCAGCCAGGAGTAGACCAGGCCGGCGACGATCAGGGTGACGGCGAAGAGGTAGATGCCCACCGAAATGCCGCTGTTCCACAGGATGCTCCAGTCGCCGCCGGAGATCGACATGGCGCGGCGCAGGTTGAACTCCATCTGCCCGCCCAGCAGCAGGCCCAGCACCACCGGCACCGTGGGGATCTCCAGCTTGCGCAGCGCATAGCCCAGCACCCCGAAGCCCAGCATCATGTAGAGGTCGAAGGCGCTGTTGTTGAGCGAGTAGACGCCGACGAAGGCCACCATCACCACCATGGGCATCAGGAACCAACCCGGCGCCTGCAGCACCTTGGCGAACAGGCTCACCAGCGGCACGTTGAGCACCAGCAGCACGAAGTTGCCGATCACCAGCGCCGCCACCAGCCCCCACACCATCTCCGGCTGCTGCTCGAAGAGCAGCGGCCCCGGGGTGATGTTCATCGACAGCAGCAGCGCCAGCAGGATCGCCGTGGTCCCGCTGCCGGGAATGCCCAGCGACAGCATGGGAATCAGCGCACCGCCGGCGGCGGCATTGTTGCCCGCCTCGGGGGCCGCCACCCCACGCGGGTCGCCCTGGCCGAAGCGGCCGTCGCGCCCCACCCAGCGCTTCTCGAGCATGTAGGCGAGGAAGCTGCCCAGCGCCGCCCCGGCGCCGGGCAGCACGCCGGCGACAAAGCCGATCAGCGAGCCGCGGGCGATGGTCGGCGCGCAACGCCCGGCGGAACGCACGCCGGGCATCGCCGAGCCGAGTTTCAGGGTCGGGCGGCTGGTGCCGCGGATGTCCTCCAGGTAGATCAGGCACTCGGAGATGGCGAACAGTCCCACCAGGGCGACGATGAAGTCGATGCCGTCGAAGAGCTCGTAGAGCCCGAAGGTGTAGCGCGGCACCCCGCTGACCGCGTCGATGCCGACGCTGCCCAGCAGCAGCCCCAGGAAGGCGGCGATGAAGCTCTTGACCAGGCTGCCGCCGGTCACCCCGCCGATGGTGGCGAAGGCCAGCACGAAGAGCGCGAAGTACTCCGCCGGGCCGAAGCGGATGGCGAACTGGACCAGCAGCGGCGCGAACAGCGCCAGCCCCAGGGTGGCCACCCCGGCGCCGACGAAGGAGGCCACGGCGGAGACCCCCAGCGCCTCGCCGCCGCGCCCCTGCAGGGCCATGGGATAGCCGTCCAGGGTGGTCATCATGGCCGGCTCGTCGCCGGGGATGTTGAGCACGATGGAGCTGATGCGCCCGCCATACATGCAGCCGTAGTAGACACTGACCAGCAGGATCAGCGCCCCCGTGGGGGCCAGGCCGAAGTTGAAGGAGAGCGGGATCATCAGCGCCACGCCGTTGACCGGCCCCAGCCCGGGCAGGGCGCCGATCAGGGTGCCGATGACGCAGCCGATCAGCGCCAGGAAGAGGTTCTGAGGCTCCAGGGCCACGGCGAAGCCCTGGGCGAGAAAGGCGAGGATATCCATGTCGTGGGGGTTACCAGTCCAGGCCGGGGATGTTGGGCAGCGGAATGCCGAGGGCGAACTCGAACAGCGCGTAGAGGGCCAGGGTGAGCACGCCGCCGCTGACCAGGGCGGACTTCCAGGTCGCCCCGAACAGGCGGATCAGCAGCACCACCGCCGTGAGGGAGGCGGGCAGGAAGCCGAGTGGCTTGACCAGGCCGGCGTAGCTGGCCAGCACCAGCAGGGTCAGCGCCTGGCGCACCAGGGTGGCGCGCCCGGGCCAGCGCTGGTTGAGCCCGGGGCGCAGGATCAGCAGCAGCGACAGCGCCGCCAGGGGCAGGCTGATCAGGCGCGGGTATTCGCCCGGCCCGATGGGCTGCATGAAGCCCGACTCCAGGTCGTGGGACAGCCACCAGGCGCCCACCGCCAGCACCAGCAACAGGGCCCCGGCGATGCGATCGCCGATGACGCCGGGCACCCGCCCGGCGTCGTCCTGCAGGGGGTCGCTCACTGGATGACCCCGATCTCCCGGGAGATCGCCTCGACCTCGTCGATGGACTCGCGGACGAAGGCGTCGAACTCCTCGCCGCCACGCCACAGCGGCACCAGGCCGTTCTGCTGGGCGACCCCCTTCCACTCGTCGCTGTCGTAGAGCGCCTGGAGGTCCTCCACCATGGCGGCGTAGTCCGCGTCGGAGACCTCGCCGCCGGTGTAGAAGCCACGCCAGTTGTAGCCGGCCACGTCATAGCCCTGGGAGGCGGCGGTGGGCAGCTCGTCGAAGGGCTCGGGCAGGGGCTCCTCGGAGAGCACCGCCAGCACGCGCACGTCGCCCGACTCGATGAAGCCGGCGATCTCGCCCAGGTCGGTGGAGACCACGTCCACGTGACCGCCCATCATCTGGGTCACGGCGGGGCCGCCACCGTCGAACTGCACCCAGCGCAGGCTGCCGATCTGGTCGGTCGGCATTCCGGCCTCCTTGGCCAGCATCAGCGCACGGATGTGGTCCCAACCGCCGGCGCCGCTGGAGCCGGCGATGGACAGGGCGCCCGGGTCCTCGACCATGGTGTCGAGCAGCTGCTCGAGGCTCTCGTACTCGCTGTCGTCGTCCACCAGGATCACGCCCACGTCGGTGCCCAGCATGGCCAGCCAGCGCATGGTGTCGGCGCCCCCGGGGTACTTGCCCTGGGCGATCTGGGTCACCCCCACGGTGCTGGTGGCGACGAGCAGGTCGCTGTCGTCGGCGCGATTGCTCTCGACGTTGGCGAAGGCCACGGCGCCCACCCCGCCCGGCATGTTGGTGACCTGCACCGGGCTGTCCACCAGCTCGAGGTCGAGCAGCAACTTGCCCACCGAGCGGCAGGTGAAGTCCCAGCCGCCGCCGGGATCCGCCGGGGCGATGCACTCGCCGATGGGCAGTGCCTGGCTAGGGGCACTGAACGCCACCCCCGCCCCGATCAGGGCCGTGGCGGCGAAGCCTTGAATTCCCCTGGTAATGGATGGCATGGACATACTCCTTCGCGATTGTTGTTGTGGCGAGCGGAGATCGCTCGCACCGACATTCGGCCGCCTGGCGGCGGCCGTGTTCAGACTAGCTCAGATAACGCCGCGCTCGCGCAGGTCATCCAGCTCCTCCCGGCTCATGCCCAGCTCCCCGAGCAGCTCGCGGGTGTGCTCGCCGAGCCGCGGTACCCGGTGGTAGAGGGCCGCCGGTGCCTCGCGCATCTTCACCGGGAAGCCGGTCACCGGCACCCGGCCGGCGTCGCCCTGGTCGATCTCCAGGCGCATCTCCTGGGCCCGTACCTGGGGGTCGGCGAAGGTCTCGTGCAGGTCGTGCACGCGCCCGCAGGGCACCCCGGCGCGGTTGAGGTGCTCGATCCAGTCGTCGACCCGGCGCGTCTCGACGACGCCGTCGAGGATCTCGCGCAGCGCCTCGCGGTTGGCCATGCGCCGGGCGTTGTCGGCGAAGCGCGGATCATTGAGCAGGTGCAGCATGTCCAGGGCGCCGAGAAAGCGCGCCACCATGGCGTCGTTGCTGGGCGCGATGGCCACCTCGCCGTCGCTGGCCCGGAACAGGCCATAGGGGTAGAGCATGGGGTGGTCGTTGCCGGTGCGCGCCGGGATCCGATCGGTGGCGAAGTACTCGGCGGCCAGGTAGCCGAGCATGGCGATCAGGCCGTTGGTCAGCGCCGTCTCGACGATCTCGCCCTGGCCGGTGCGCTCGCGGCGCACCAGGGCCGCGCAGATGCCGAAGGCCAGGTTCTGGCTGGCCACCATGTCGCTGATCGGCGGCGCGGCACGCATCGGCTCGCCGTCGGCCGGGCCGTTCACGCCCATGAAGCCGCTCATGGCCTGGGCGATGAAGTCGTAGGCCGGGCGGTCGCGATAGGGGCCGGTGGAGCCGAAGCCGTTGATGCGCCCCACCACCAGGTGCGGGTAGCGCTCGCGCAGGGTGTCGTCGTCGAGCCCCATCCTGGCCAGCACGCCGGGGCGGAAGTTCTCCACCAGCACGTCGGCGCCCGCGAGCAGCCGGTGCAGGATCGCCCTGCCGTCGTCGCTGCGCAGGTTCAGGGTCAGCGAACGCTTGTTGCGGTTGAACTGGGCGAAGTACCAGCTCTCGCCGTTGACCATGTTGCCCTGGCCACGCACCACGTCACCGCTGCCGGGCGACTCGACCTTGATCACGTCGGCGCCGTGGTCGCCGAGGATCTGGGTACAGAAGGGCCCCGAGATGACCCGGGTGAGGTCGATCACGCGGATGCCGGCCAGGGAGCCCGGGGCGGGAGAAGAGGAGGCGCTCATGTTCACCCCCGGGCCGTGGGCACGGCGGCGCATTCGGCGAGCGCCAGGCGCGGCCCGGCCTTGGAGACCTGGGCCGGCAGCGGGCGCCCCATCAGCTCGCCGGCCAGCCGCGCGGCGCCGATCAGGCCGTCGAGCTCGAGGCCGGTGTCGATGCCCATCTCCTCGAGCAGGTAGGCCAGGTCCTCGCTGGCGATGTTGCCCGAGGCGCCGGGGGCGAAGGGGCAGCCGCCCAGGCCGCCGATGGAACTCTCGTAGCGCTCGACGCCCAGCGCCAGCCCCTGCATGACGTTGGCCAGGCCGATGCCGCGGGTGTTGTGGAAGTGCAGGGTCAGCGGCAGGTCGGGAACGGCCCCGCGCAGGTGGTGGACGCGCTCGGCGACCAGCGGTGGCGTGGCCATGCCGGTGGTGTCACCCAGCGACAGGTGGGTGGCGCCCAGCTCGGCGAAGCGCCGGGCGATGCCGCCCACCGCCTGCACCGGCACGTTGCCCTCGAAGGGACAGCCGAAGGCGGTGGCGATGGCCCCGCGCAGCGCCACGCCGCTGCCCTCGAGCAGGCGGGCGACCCGCTCGAAGCCCGCCAGGGACGCCTCGACGCTGCGGTTGACGTTCTTGGCGTTGTGACTCTCCGAGGCGGAGACGAACAGCACCACCGAGTCCACGCCCGCCTCCAGGGCACGCTCGGCGCCGCGCGGGTTGGGCACCAGGGCCGAGAGATGCAGCCCGGGGGTGTCGCGCAGCGCCGCCACCAGTTCCGCCGCATCGGCCAGCGCCGGCACCGCCCGCGGGCTGACGAAGGAGGTGACCTCGAACTCGCGGACCCCGGCCGCGATCAGCGCGCGGGCCAGGGCCAGCTTCTGTTCGGTGGCGAGCACCACGGATTCGTTCTGCAGGCCGTCGCGCAGGCCCACCTCGGTGACATGGACGCGGCGCGGCGGGGCTTCGGGGGCGACGGGCATCTGGCTGTCCTATTGCATGACAGGTAGCTGATGCACCGACGCTACGGCAGCGCCCTCCCCCGCAACAATGCGCCTTTCGTTGTAGCCTTACGCACGGTTTAGAAATACTCATGAGGGTCCGCCAGGCTCAATCCCCATCCGCCAAGGCCGGCAGCAGCGTCTTCAACTTGCGCGTCAGGGTATTGCGGCCCCAGCCCAGCAGCTCGGCGGCCTCGCCCTTGCGCCCCCCGGTGTGCTTGAGCGCCGTCTCGATGAGGATCTTCTCGAAGTCGGGGACGGCTTCCTCGAGCAGGTGGGTGTGGCCGGCGGCCAGCGCCCGGTCGGCCCAGTCGCGGAAGGCGGCCCGCCAGTCACCGGTGGCGGCCTCACCGCCGCCGTCGCGCAGCTCCGGCGGCAGGTCCTCGATCAGCACCTCACGACCCGAGGCCATCACCGTCAGCCAGCGACAGGTGTTCTCGAGCTGGCGCACGTTGCCCGGCCAGGAGAGCCGGGTCAGGTGCGCCTCGGCCTCGGCGGTCAGCACCTTGCCGTCGGTCGAGAGCTCCTTGGCCGCCTCGGCCAGGAAGTGGCGTGCCAGCCGCGGGATGTCCTCGCGCCGCTCGGCCAGCTTCGGCAGGTGCACCCGGATCACGTTGAGGCGGTGAAAGAGGTCCTCGCGGAAGCGACCATCGTCCACCAGCGTCTCCAGGTTCTGGTGGGTGGCGGCGATGATCCGCACATCCACCTTCACCGGGGTGTGGCCACCGACCCGATAGAATTCGCCGTCGGCCAGCACCCGCAGCAGCCGGGTCTGGGTCTCGGCGGGCATGTCGCCGATCTCGTCGAGGAACAGGGTGCCGCCGTTGGCCTGCTCGAAGCGCCCCTGGCGGCTTGCCGTGGCACCGGTGAAGGCGCCCTTCTCGTGGCCGAACAGTTCGGACTCGATCAGGTCCCGGGGAATCGCCGCCATGTTCAGGGCGATGAAGGGCTGACCGGCGCGAGGGCTGTGCTGGTGCAGGGCGCGCGCGACGCGCTCCTTGCCGGTCCCCGACTCGCCGTTGATCAGCACCGTGATGTGCGAGTGCGACAGCCGGCCGATGGCGCGGAACACCTCCTGCATCGCCGGCGCCTCGCCGATGATCTCGGCATCGAGCCCCTCGGGCACGCTCACCGGGCGCTTGCGTTCGCGGGCATGGGCCACGGCGCGGCGCACCAGGGCCAGCGCCTCGTCGACATCGAAGGGCTTGGGCAGGTACTCGAAGGCGCCGCCCTGGTAGGAGGCGACGGCACTCTCGAGGTCGGAATGGGCGGTCATCACGATGACCGGCAGGTCGGGATGGGCCTCGCGCACCCGCGACATCAGGTCCAGGCCGTCGATGCCCGGCATGCGGATATCGGTGACCAGCACGTCGGGGGGATCGTCGAGCAGGCGGCCGAGGGCGGTATCGGCGCGCTCGATGCACTCGACCTCCAGGTCGGGCTGGGCCAGGGCGCGCTCCAGTACCCAGCGAATGGCGCGATCGTCATCGACGATCACGACACGTGCGACATCAGTCATGGCGCTTCTCCAGCGGAATCAGCAATCGGAATTCGGTATGGCCGGGCGAGGAGTCGCACTCGATCAACCCCTGGTGCTGGTGCAGGATCGACTGGGCGATGGACAGCCCCAGGCCACTGCCGTCGGCCCGTCCCGAGACCATCGGGTAGAACAGCGTCTCGTGCAGCGCCTCGGGAATCCCGGGGCCGTTGTCGATGATCGCCACTTCGCAGACCAGCCGGTGGCGTTCGGCGCCCAGGGTGAACTGGCGGCGAGCCCGGGTCCGCAACACCAGCCGTGGCTCGGCGATACCGGCCTCGGTCATCGCCTCCACGGCGTTGCGGGCCACGTTGAGCACCGCCTGGATCATCTGTGCCTCGTCGCCGGCGAGATCGGGCAGGCTGGGGTCGTAGTCGCGCTCGATCTGCACCCCGGGCTGCTCGACGATCAGCAGCGAACGCACTCGCTCCAGCACCTTGTGGATGTTCAGCGGCTCATGGCGGGTCATCCGGTTGGGGCCCAGCATGGAGTCGACCAGGTCGCGCAGGCGGTCGACCTCCTCGACGATGATATGGGTGAACTCCCTGAGCCCGGGATCGTCGAGGTCACGCTCGAGCAGCTGGGCGGCGCCGCGGATGCCGCCGAGGGGGTTCTTGACCTCGTGGGCCAGCCCGCGGGCCAGCACCTTGATGGTCTCCTGGCGGGTCTGCAGGGCCTCCTCCCGGGAGATGCGCATCAACCGGTCACGCGGCTCGATCTCCAGCAGCAGCTCGTCGGCGCTGAGCGGCGTGACCGTGTAGTCCACCGTGAGCACCTCGCCCCCGACCACCAGCCGCGCCTCACGCTGGGTGAAGGGGTGAAACTCGTCGCGGGCCTTGCCCAGCACCTCGCCGATTCCCTCCTCGCTGCCCACCACGCTGGTGAACTCGATGCCCTCGACCCGGCTCAGGCTGACGGCCAGCAGGGCCTCGGCCGAGGGGTTCATCCAGCACAGGCGCAACTGGCCATCCAGCAACAACACGGCCGTGGTCAGGTGCTCCATCAAGCGTTGATACATCGGGCCTTCTCGAATCATGGCGTTGTCCCGCTCACCGTCCATGGAATGGCAGTGACCCTTCGACTCCCACCGCCCCGTCCGGACATGGCAGGGCGTGTTGCCAATAGCACTGCAAGAAGCGCGCCAGCACCAGAAAGGGCGCCCTGGCGCCGTTTCGGTGCCCTGACGCACCCCCTTGGTGCACCACAATAGTGCATAGAACCAGGCGGCGCACGAAAGCAGGCCAGCTTGCCACCCCGCTGCACCAGTAGCGGGAATGCAGGCTCGGGACAAGCGACGACCCTGTCGTCACGGGACACGTCACGACAGGGCCTCGGGCTGCCGTCCGGGCACAACGACCGTGCCCGGCGAAGGGGCGGCTAATTGGGGCGGTTGGGGTTCTGGGGCAGGTTGACGCTGGCCCGCTGCACGTAGAGGGTCACCGGCGAGGTGCGATGGCGGACTTCGCCACCGGCATCGAGCAGTTCGGCCTGCAGCTGATGCTCACCGCGGTCCAGGTTGGTGAGCATGAAGGCGCGGGTGTGCATCGCCGACTGACTGACCTGGCCATTCAGCAGCAGACGCACGCGGTGATCCTCGCGCAGCTCGGGTACGATATCGAGCTCGACCTCGACATTGCCGGCATGGCCGGTGGGCAGCGTCTCCTCATGGGCCGGCGCGAGGATCCGGAAGCTGTCGTAGGGCATGAAGGGCTGCCCCGGCGAGGCCGTCGCGGCACGGCTGCCGTCGACCCGCGGCACGGCCCGCTCCTGGCGCACCTCGCGGGAGGGCACCACGGTGAGCGGCGTCAGTTCGACCTCCTCTCCGCCGCGTTCGGGATTGTCGGTGAAGGTCACGTTGCCCTGGGCATCGGTGGTGCGATAGACGGTCTGGGCCTGGGCCGCAAGGCCCACCGCGAGCCCGAGCGCCAATACCACGAGTACCTTGTTCATGCCTCTCCCCCCGCGTCGATGCCGATGACTTCCGGGGACACCGGCCTTGTCGCTCATCTGGTGTCGCCCCTGCTGCTTCTTGGATAGTGTACGAAAGAAAGGGGTTCCGCCATGGCGGAACCCCTTTACGGTCAATGCATCAGGCGTCGTCGCACCGTCCGGCCCCGCAGGGCCGGACGGTCGGCACACGCCGTATCAGCAGCTGTAGTACATGTCGAACTCGACCGGATGGGTGGACATGCGGATGCGCTCCACGTCTTCCATCTTCAGTTCGATGTAGGCATCGATCATGTCGTCGGTGAAGACGCTACCCTCGGTGAGGAAGGCACGATCGGCGTCCAGCGCCTCCAGGGCCTGATCCAGGCTGTTGGCCACGGTCGGCACGGCCTTGCCCTCTTCCGGCGGCAGGTCATAGAGGTTCTTGTCCATGGCATCGCCAGGATGGATCTTGTTCTTGATGCCATCGATGCCGGCCATCAGCATCGCCGCGAAGCACAGGTAGGGGTTGGCGGTCGGGTCCGGGAAGCGGCACTCGACGCGCTTGCCCTTGGGGCTGGCGGTGTAGGGAATGCGGATGGAAGCGGAACGGTTGCGGGCGCTGTAGGCCAGCATCACCGGCGCCTCGAAACCCGGCACCAGACGCTTGTAGGAGTTGGTGGAGGCGTTGGTGAAGGCGTTCAGGGCGCGGGCGTGCTTGATGATGCCACCGATGTAGTAGAGCGCCATCTCGGAGAGCCCGGCGTACTCGTCACCGGCGAACTGGTTGACGCCGTCCTTCCAGAACGACTGGTGGACGTGCATGCCGCTGCCGTTGTCGCCGACCAGCGGCTTGGGCATGAAGGTGGCGGTCTTGCCATAGGCGTGCGCCACGTTGTGCACGACGTACTTCATCTCCTGAAGCTCGTCGGCCTTCTTCACCAGGGTGTTGAACTTGACGCCGATCTCGTTCTGGCCGGCGTTGGCCACCTCGTGGTGGTGCACCTCGACGCTCTGGCCGATGGCCTCCAGGGTGTTGCACATGGCGCCGCGGATGTCGTGGAAGCTGTCCACCGGGGGCACCGGGAAGTAGCCACCCTTGACCCGCGGGCGGTGCGCCAGGTTGCCGCCCTCGACCTGGCGGTCGGTGGCCCAGGCGCCCTCTTCGGAGGAGATCTTGTACATGGCGCCTTCGATGTCGGCCTTCCAGTGCACCTCGTCGAAGATGAAGAACTCGGGCTCCGGGCCGAAGAAGGCGGTATCGCCCAGGCCGCTGGACTGCAGGTAGGCCTCGGCACGCTTGGCGATGGAACGCGGGTCACGCTCGTAGCCCTGCATGGTCGCCGGCTCGATGATGTCACAGCGCAGCACCAGGGTGGCATCTTCGGTGAAGGGGTCGAGGAAGGCGGTACCGTCTTCCGGGCGCAGGATCATGTCCGACTCGTTGATTCCCTTCCAGCCGGAGATGGAAGAGCCGTCGAACATCTGCCCGTTCTCGAAGAACTCCTCGTCGACGTCACGGGTCGGAATGGTGACGTGCTGCTCCTTGCCTTTGGTGTCGGTGAAGCGCAGGTCGACCCACTTGACGTCATGTTCTTCGATCAGGGCGAGAGTCTTGGCAGACATGTTGTCCTCCACTGTGAGCTTGGCTCGAGATGTTGGGATGATGATCCACTGGCGCTGGTCAGCCCAGCGAGAGTTTTAGCACGTCGCAGGCCTACTGCCCACGACCGCCATACGCGAACATGGCGCTGGCCAAATCAATGCAGACAGCGTGCCAGAATTGCACCAGCATGGCGTAAGCAAATAGCAACCAGATGATTTCATTGGCCATTTTTCAGAATCACGGCGCACGCTTCTGCACCAAGACAGCCACGCGACCCCAGCGGAGGCCCCATGAACCGCCCCGAAAGCACATTATTGGTGCATAAAGGAGCCCGAACGCACCAACATGGCGCGAGAAGCGATCCCAGGCTGAAGCTGCCTTCTTATTGATGCCGCGGCTCATGCCGTCACAGGGCAGAACTCCTCCCCCTGCCCCAGGAATTTCACCCAGGAAACACATTGATACGCTTAACAACCAAAAACTACACTCAATTACACGAAGGCACCGGTTCGGGAACGCCCGCGTTTCGGCCCCGGCGCCATGGCATGGTGTCCAGCCCAGCGGAGCGCACCGAGCATGTTCGCTTGCAGCATTTTCCTCGATGCCCGCTCGGCGGGTACCGGTCTCCCCAGGCACCTGGCGGCTCTCCAGAAGCTGCTGAAAGGCCGGGACGGTCGTATCGAGTTGTTGCTGGTCGACGACACCGGTGATCCGCGGCTACCGGGGCTCGCCTCTCGCTTCGGCGCCCGCCTGCTCCCCTACAAGGGCGAGCCGTTGGGCGACCGCCTCAATGCCGCGGTGGCGCACAGCCAGGGGACGGTACTGGTCTTTCTCGCGCCGGCCCTGCCCCTCCCTGCCGACTGGCTCGACGTGGTTGCCGAAGGGCGCGAGCATCACCGCTGGGATGTCCTGGTCTTGCCCGCACGGCCCCGCGGCCCGGCGACCCGTCTTTGGCAATGGCTAGGCCGCACGCCTCCCGCCGATACCCTGTGCGTGGCACGGGAGTGGTTCGACCGTATCGGCGGCTTCGACCCCTCCCTGGACGCCAAGGCCCTCCCCGAGCTGCTGGAGCGGCTGCACGCCTGCCAGGCCCGGGTCCAGTACCGATGAGGCTGACGCCGCGGCAGCGTCGGCGGGCGGCACGCACGGCCATCACTGATAGGTCACGACGAGAAAGCTCACCAGCTCCGACTCGCCGCAGTTCTCGATGGTGTGCTCGAGGTCGGCATGATAATGGGCCGAATCGCCGGGACTCAATGCACAGCGATTCTCTCCCGCCAGGATCCGCGCCTGGCCCTGGGTAACGGTCAGCAGCTCACGGGTACCCTCGAAGTGGGCGGCGCTCTGCAGGCGCGCTCCCGGCGCGAGCCGGATCTCGTAGAACTCGACGTTCTTTTCCATGTGCAGCGGCGAGAGCGTACGAATCCGGCACTCCTGGTCGTCGCGAAACAGCTGGCTGGCATCATCGCCACGCACCACCTCGATGCGCGAGGCGGTCCAGGGCTGGTCCACCAGGTCGCCGATGTTCATGTCGAAGGCCTGGGCGATGCGCAGGGTCACCGCCAGGGTCGGGTTGGCCTTGCCTCGCTCGATCTGGCTGAGCATCGAACGGCTGACTCCCGAAGCCGCGGCCAGTTGCTCCAGGGTGAGCCCGCGCCGCTTGCGCAACTCGATCACACGAGTGGAGAGACGGCCGGCTTCCGCCGGCGATTCGGTCATCGTTCTATCGTCCACCTACACTTCTCCTCACTGACCCGGACGTCTCCAGGCGCTGCTTCGGGTTCTAGGGCCGTCCCGGCGACAAGGCAACTTCCATCATGAAGGAATTTATTCTTGCATCTAGGAATAGTTCTGCAATACTGGAATTCGTTCTTCCATAGTAAACGTCCCGTTGTGAATTGCCAGAATCCGCTCGCAGCCCAACCACCTGACCGACGCCCAACGACAAGCAACAGGAAGAGAGCGATATGAAAGCACTGATCAAGAAGGAGGCCGCACCCGGCCTGTGGCTGGATGAGGTGCCGGACCCACAGGTCGGCATCAACGACGTGCTGATCAAGGTCAAGCGCACCGCCATCTGTGGCACCGACGTGCACATCTACAAGTGGGACAGTTGGGCGCAGAAGACCATTCCGGTCCCCATGGTGGTGGGACACGAGTTCGTCGGCGAGATCGTCGAGGTCGGCTCCAATGTCAACGACTTCCATCCGGGGCAGCTCGTCTCCGGCGAGGGCCATGTGGTATGCGGCCGCTGCCGCAACTGCCTGGCCGGGCGCCGCCACCTGTGCGCCCATACCAGCGGCGTGGGGGTCAACCGCCCCGGCGCCTTCGCCGAGTACGTGGCCCTGCCGATGTCCAACGTCTGGGAGCACAAGCCGGGTATCGATCTCGACGTGGCCGCGCTGTTCGATCCGCTGGGCAATGCCGTGCATACCGCCCTGCAGTACGACCTGCTCGGCGAGGACGTGCTGATCACCGGCGCCGGGCCGATCGGCGCCATGGCCGCGGCGGTGTGCCGCCACGCCGGGGCACGCCACGTGGTGGTCACCGACCTCAACCCGGGGCGCCTCGAACTGGCCAAGCGCCTGGGCGCCACGCGCACGGTCGACGTGCGCCACGAGAAACTCCCCGACGTGCAGCGAGAACTGGGGCTCTCCGAGGGCTTCGACGTGGGCCTGGAAATGTCCGGCAGCCCCGCCGCCTTCCGCGACATGCTGGCCAACATGTGCCACGGCGGCAAGGTGGCCATGCTCGGCATTCCCACCGAGGAAATCGCCATCGACTGGAACACGGTGATCTTCAACATGCTGACGCTGAAGGGCATCTACGGCCGTGAGATGTACGAGACCTGGTACAAGATGTCGGTGATGGTCGAATCCGGCCTCGACATCGCGCCGGTGATCACCCATCGCCTGCCCTACACCGAGTTCCAGCGCGGCTTCGATGCCATGCTGAGCGGGGAAGCGAGCAAGGTCGTTCTCAACTGGGAGTCATGACATGTACGGAGCCTTTCAACGGCACCTGCGCGGCGAGCTCGACGCCATCGACGCGGCCGGGCTGACCAAGCACGAGCGCCAGCTGACCACCCCCCAGGGGGCCCATGTCGGCATCAATGCCGGCCAGGAGGTGCTCAACCTCTGTGCCAACAACTACCTGGGCCTGGCCCAGCACCCTGAGGTCAACGCCGCGGCCGCGGAGGGCCTCGCACGGTGGGGCTACGGCATGGCCTCGGTGCGCTTCATCTGCGGCACCCAGACCCTGCACAAGCAGCTGGAGCAGAAGCTCAGCGAGTTCCTCGGCACCGAGGACACCATCCTCTACCCCTCCTGCTTCGACGCCAACGGCGGGCTGTTCGAGACCCTGCTGGGGCCGGAGGATGCGGTGATCTCCGACGAGCTCAACCACGCCAGCATCATCGACGGCGTACGGCTCTCGAAAGCCAGGCGCTACCGCTATCGCAACAGCGACATGGCCGACCTGGAAGCGCAGCTCCAGGCCGCCGACCGCGACGGGGCCCGCTTCAAGCTGATCACCACCGACGGCGTGTTCTCCATGGACGGCTACATCGCCAGGCTCGACGAGATCTGCGACCTGGCCGAGCGCCACGGCGCCCTGGTGCACTTCGACGACTGCCACGCCACCGGCTTCCTCGGCGAGGGCGGACGCGGCACGCATGAGTACCGCGGCTGCATGGATCGTATCGACATCACCACCGGCACCCTGGGCAAGGCGCTGGGCGGCGCCAGCGGCGGCTACACCAGCGGCAAACGCGAGGTGGTCGACCTGCTGCGCCAGCGCTCGCGCCCCTACCTGTTCTCCAACACCGTGGCGCCGCCGGTGGTGGCCGGCGCCCTGAAGGCGCTGGAGCTGGCCTCCGAGTCCGCTGAACTGCGCAGCCGGCTCAAGGACAACACCGCCTTCTTCCGCGAGGGGCTCGAGCGGCTCGGCTTCGAACTGCTGCCCGGCGAGCATCCCATCGTGCCGGTGATGCTGCACGACGCCGCCGTCGCCGGCCGCTTCGCCGAGGCCATGCTCGAGGAGGGCATCTACGTGACCGCCTTCTCCTACCCCGTGGTTCCCAAGGGCAAGGCGCGCATCCGCACCCAGATGTCCGCCGCCCTGACCCGCGACGACCTGGAGTTCGCCCTGGCGGCCTTCGGCCGGGTCAAGCAGCGCCTGGCCGACGGCGGCAGCTGAGCCGCGACGCCCCGACGATGGCTCTTTTCGCCCCGCCTGTGGCGGAAAGGGCCGTTTCCGCCTCGGCGACGCCGCGATTGCCCCTCGCCAACCCCCTGAATTCCCTTGCGCCGGCGTTCGAGTCACGCGATAACCGCCGACAGAGCTGGTAGGGGTCACCGCCCTGGCTTTATAATGCGTCCCCACTTTTTCCCAGCAGGATCGCGTCGTGATCGAGAAACTTCGCAACATAGCCATCATCGCCCACGTCGACCACGGCAAGACCACCCTGGTCGACAAGCTCCTCAGCCAGTCCGGTACCCTGGACCGCAAGGCCGAAGGGCAGGAGCGCATCATGGACTCCAACGATCAGGAGAAGGAGCGCGGCATCACCATCCTGGCGAAGAACACCGCGATCCGCTGGGAAGATGCCTCCGGCACCCCCTATCACATCAATATCGTCGACACCCCGGGACACGCCGACTTCGGCGGCGAGGTCGAGCGCGTCATGTCCATGGTCGACTCGGTACTGCTGCTGGTCGATGCCGTCGACGGCCCCATGCCGCAGACCCGCTTCGTGACCCAGAAGGCCTTCGACCAGGGCCTCAAGCCGATCGTGGTGGTCAACAAGATCGACCGCCCCGGTGCCCGCCCCGACTGGGTCATCGACCAGATCTTCGACCTGTTCGACAACCTCGGCGCCAGCGACGAGCAGCTCGACTTCCCGATCATCTACTGCTCGGCCCTCAACGGCATCGCCGGCATGGACCCCGAGGCGCTGGCCGACGACATGAGCCCCATGTTCCAGGCCATCGTCGACATCGTCGAACCGCCCAAGGTCGAGCTCGACGGCCCCTTCCAGATGCAGATCTCGGCTCTGGACTACAACAGCTACGTGGGCGTCATCGGCCTGGGCCGCATCAAGCGCGGCGCGGTCAAGCCCAACCAGCAGGTCGTGATCGTGGGGACCGACGGCAAGACCCGCAAGGGCAAGGTCGGCCAGGTGATGACCCACCTGGGCCTGGAGCGGGTGCAGACCGACGAGGCCACCGCCGGCGACATCATCTGCATCACCGGCATCGACGACCTGTCGATCTCCGACACCCTCTGCGACCCGGCCGCCGTCGAGGCGCTGCCGCCGCTGTCCGTCGACGAGCCGACCGTCTCCATGACCTTCCAGGTCAACGATTCGCCGTTTGCCGGCAAGGACGGCAAGTTCGTCACCAGCCGCAACATCAAGGATCGCCTCGAGCAGGAGCTGATCCACAACGTGGCGCTGCGCGTCGAGCAGGGCGAGACGCCGGAGAAGTTCAAGGTCTCCGGCCGCGGCGAACTGCACCTCTCGGTGCTGATCGAGACCATGCGTCGCGAGGGCTTCGAGCTGGCCGTGGGTCGCCCCGAGGTGATCATCCGCGAGATCGACGGGGTCAAGCAGGAGCCCTACGAAGAGGTCATCATCGACTGCGAGGAGCAGCACCAGGGCGCCATCATGGAGGAGCTCGGCTACCGCAAGGGCGAGCTGACCAACATGAACCCCGACGGCAAGGGCCGGGTGCGCCTGGACTTCATGATCCCTGCCCGCGGCCTGATCGGCTTCCGCGGCCAGTTCATGACCCTGACCTCGGGTACCGGCATCCTCACCAGCCGCTTCGACCACTACGGCCCGCTCAAGCCCGACGCCTCCATCGAGCGGCGCAACGGCGTGCTGGTCTCCATGGTCCCCGGCAAGGCGCTGGCCTACGCCCTCTACGCCCTGCAGGAGCGCGGCAAGCTGATCATCGACCACGCCACCGAGGTCTACGAAGGCATGCTGGTGGGCATCAACAACCGCGCCAACGACATGGTGGTCAATCCCACCAAGGGCAAGAAGCTCGATAACATGCGCGCCTCGGGTAACGACGAGAACATCGTGCTGACGCCGCCGGTGAAGTTCACCCTGGAGCAGGCCATCGAGTTCCTCGACGACGACGAGCTGGTGGAGGTCACCCCCAGCCATATCCGCCTGCGCAAGAAGCACCTCACCGAGAACGAGCGCAAGCGCGCCAGCAAGAAGTGACGCTGGATATCCCGACAGGCCCGCCTCCCCGGCGGGCCTTTTGCTGTGCCCTACCGTACGCGACGCCCCCTTGGCATTCCCGTCCGCTCGGCTAGGCTCAGGGAAGCGGGGTCGCATGGCCACCGCACGCCTTCCGCCAGCAGAGGAGACCGCGTCATGCACAAGCATGTGGAATGGGACGCCCCCGGTACCGACAGCGTCATGCACCACTTCGAACGGGACCCCGCGGACCACGACGACCCGGGGCCCGGCGACATCCTCTCGGCCCGTCACGAGGGCGCCATCGTGCGGGTCAGGGTCGAGGCCTACGTCGACGGCACCAGCATCGGCGAGGTGGTGGCGCTGATATCGGCCAACAACGGCCGGCGCATGAAGTCCTACGGCAAGCTCGCCCTGGGCGATACCGTGCGCCTGCCCGACGCCAGCCGTGCCCTGGAGCCACACCGCGACACCCACGAGGGCGATGATGCCGCACAGGACTGATCCCCGGGGCGATACCATAGCGTGCCCTTAACGCACCCTAAACGATCGGCCACTAGTCAGGGGCCCGGGTAATGCCGCAAAGTTGGCGCCAACGCCGGGACAGGTCCCGCTGCGGAACGCTCCGGCCCACGAGGCCACCCCAGGGCCCACAAGGCCGATCAGGACACCCGGAACGCTCATGAGCACGCACAACGTCTGGACACACAAGGGCACCTTCCTGCTGGCCGCCGTCGGCTCGGCGGTGGGGCTCGGCAACCTGTGGCGCTTCCCCTACCTCACCGGCGAGAACGGCGGTGGCGCCTTCATCCTGGTCTATGCCCTGACCATCTTCGCCGTCGGCATCCCGATCCTGATCGCCGAGACCATGCTCGGACGCAACAGCCGCCGCAGCCCGATCATGGGCATGCGCCACCTGACCCGAACTCACCGCACCTCCCGAGCCTGGGAGTCGATCGGCTGGCTGGGCGCCTCCTCGGCGTTCCTGATTCTCAGTTTCTATTCGGTGATCGCCGGCTGGGCGATCCACTACACCTGGCAGATGCTCACCGGCTCGCTCGCCGGCGCCGATGCCGAGACCATCGGCGCCGGCTTCGATGCCCTGCTGGCCTCGCCGGGCCTGCTGACCCTCTACCACACCCTGTTCATCATCGCCTCCGGCCTCATCGTCGGCATGGGCATCCACCGGGGCATCGAGAACAGCCTGCGCATCATGATGCCCTCGCTGTTCGCGATCCTGCTGGTGGTGCTCGCCTACGGCATCGCCAACGGCGACTTCGGCGCCGCGGCCCGCTTCCTGTTCACCTTCAACATTGCCGACCTGAGCCTCGAGGGCTGGCTGCAGGCCATGGGCCAATCGTTCTTCACCCTGAGCCTCGGCATGGGCGCGATCATGGCTTATGGCGCCTACATGTCCAGCGAGGCCTCGCTGACCCGCACCGCCATCGCCATCGCCATCGTCGACACCGCCGTGGCCATGGTCGCCGGCCTGGCGATCTTCTCGCTGGTGTTCGGTGCCGACCTGGCCCCGGGGCAGGGCCCCGGCCTGATGTTCGTCACCCTGCCGCTGGCCTTCGCCGAGATGCCCTTCGGTGCGCTGATCGGCGGCGTCTTCTTCATCCTGGTGCTGGGGGCGGCGCTCAGCTCCTCGATCTCGCTGATCGAGCCGGTGGCCGCCTTCCTGGTCGAGCGCTTCGACCTGACCCGCCCCCAGGCGGTGTTCGCCATGGTGGTGGCCAGTTGGGCACTGGGCCTGCTCACCGTGGTCAGTTTCAACCTCTGGGCCGAGGGCTCGCTGTTCCACGCCCTGTTCGGCCGCAGCGCCTTCGACCTCATCGAGCTGCTCACCAACATCTTCATGCCGCTGGGCGGCCTGCTGATCGCCCTGTTCGCCGGCTGGGCCCTGACCCCCTCCGAGGTGATGAAGGAGATGCGCACCAGCGAGACCTGGTTCACCGCCTGGCGCTTCCTGGTGCGCTTCGTGGCCCCGGCGGCGGTCTCCTTCGTCTTCCTGCGCACCATCCCGCAGGTCGACGGCTACCTGATCCCGACCATCGGCGCCCTGGTGATCGTCGGCGCCTTCGCCGCCGGCCGCACCTTCCTGACGGAGAGCAGCCAGGAGCAGTGACCCGTCATGCCGCCGCCCCGATAGGGCAGCGGCTGTCGGCCCGGCCCAGGCCGGCACGACAACCATGCCCAGGCAGCGACACACAACTGGCAGCACACAACAACAATCATGGAACGGGACATGGCAGCCATCATCGACGTTCGACACGTTCACAAGGCGTTCGGTGGCCTCAAGGTCATCGACGACTGCTCGATCCGGGTGGAGGAGGGCTCGATCACCGGGCTCATCGGCCCCAACGGGGCCGGGAAGTCCACCCTGTTCAACATCATCGCCGGCGCCCTGCCACTGGACAGCGGCCAGGTGCTGTTCGACGGCGAGGACATCACCGGCCTGCCCGCCAACACGCTGTTCCACAAGGGGCTGCTGCGCACCTTCCAGATCGCCCACGAGTTCTCCCAGCTGACGGCACTGGAGAACCTGATGATGGTGCCGTCCTCCCAGGCCGGCGAGAGTCTCTTCGATGCCTGGTTCAAACCCGGCCTGGTGCGTCGGCAGGAAGACGAGGTGCGCCGCAAGGCTCTCGAGGTCGTCGACTTCATCGGCCTGCACCAGGTGCGCAATGAACTGGCCGGCAACCTCTCCGGCGGCCAGAAGAAGCTCCTCGAGCTCGGCCGCACCATGATGACCGACGCCAGGGTAGTGCTGCTCGACGAGATCGGCGCCGGGGTCAACCGCACCCTGCTCGGCGACCTGATGGGCAACATCGAGCGCCTCAACCGCGAACTCGGCTACACCTTCCTGGTGATCGAGCACGACATGGACATGATCGCGCGGCTCTGCGACCCGGTGATCGTGCTGGCCCAGGGCAGCGTGATGGTCGAGGGTTCCATCGACGAGATCCGCAACGACCCCCGGGTGATCGAGGCCTACTTCGGTTCCAGCGTGGCCTGATGGGGCCGGCGGCGCCCGAGACGCCACACACAACAACAAGACAGACAGGACGCAGGGAATATCGATGCCACTACTCGAAGCACGCGACGTCTACGGCGGCTACGGCGGCATGAACATCCTCAACGGGGTGAACATGGCGATCGAGGCCGACGAGATCGGCGTGATCGTCGGCCCCAACGGCGCCGGCAAGTCGACCATGCTCAAGGCCGTGTTCGGCCTGCTCACTGTCAGCCAGGGCGAGATCCTGCTGCGCGGCGAGCCGATCCACAACCTGCCGGCCAACAAGCTGGTGCAGAAGGGCATGGGCTTCATCCCCCAGGAGCACAACGTCTTCCCGAGCCTGACGGTGCAGGAGAACCTGGAGATGGGGGCCTACCTCAAGCCCGAGAACGTCGAGCGCATGCTCGAGGAGGTCTACGCGTTCTTCCCGCCACTCCGCGACAAGCGCCACCAGAGCGCCGGCGAACTCTCCGGCGGCCAGCGCCAGATGGTCGCCATGGGCCGGGCGCTGATGGCCGAGCCCAACCTGCTGCTGCTCGACGAGCCCACCGCCGGCCTCTCGCCGCTCTACATGAACGAGATCTTCGAGCGCGTGAAGGAGATCAATGCCGCCGGCGTCGGCATCCTGATGGTGGAACAGAACGCCAAGCAGGCGCTGGCCATCGCCGACAAGGGCTTCGTGCTGGCCGCCGGCCAGAACCGCTTCACCGACACCGGCGCCGCCCTGCTGGCCGACCCCGAGGTCGCCAGAAGCTTCCTGGGTGGCTGAACGCCGATCCTAGCGTGGAGAGAACGCCTTGAACGAACTGGTCTTCTTCATCAACAACGTGATCGTCGCCGGCAGCGTGACCGGCTCGATCTACGCCATCGGGGCCGTCGGCGTGACGCTGATCTTCAGCATCATGCGCTTCGCCCATTTCGCCCATGCCGACATGATGACCTTCGGCGCCTTCATGGTGCTGCTGCTCACGACCCTGTTTCCCGCGGCGGGAAGTGCCGTGGGGCTGCCCACCGCCATCGTGATGCTGCCGCTGGCCATGGTCCTCACCGCCGCTCTCGCGGTCGGTATCGACCGGGCCTTCTACAAGCCGCTGCGCAGCCACGGCGTCAAGCCGATCGTCATGGTGATCGCCTCGCTGGGCGTGACCCTGATGCTGCAGGGGCTGATCCGGCTGTTCGCCGGCACCGGCGGCCAGAGCCTCTACGTCGGCGAACGCAAGGAGATCTACCGGCTCGAGCTGCCCTTCGAGGCGATCACCCGCCCGGTGGTCATCACCGAGCCGCAGGTGATCCTCTTCGTGCTGACCGCCGTCGCGGTGGTCGGGCTGCACCTCTTCCTCAGCCGCTCGCGGCTGGGCAAGGCGATGCGCGCCATGTCCGACAACCCCGATCTGGCCCTGGCCTCGGGCATCAACACCCACACCATCGTGGCGGTGACCTGGGTGATCGCCGGGGGCCTGGCCGCCATCGCCGGCACCCTGCTGTCGCTGGACGTGACCTTCAAGCCCGACCTGAGCTTCTTCCTGCTGCTGCCGATCTTCGCCGCGGCCATCGTCGGCGGCGTGGGCCACCCCTTCGGGGCCATCGCCGGCGGGTTCGTGGTCGGCTTCGCCGAAGCGCTCGCGGTGTTCAACTGGACGGTGCTGTTGCGCCCGGTCCAGGCGTACTTCCCCGAGTGGCTGGAGCTGCCACGGAGCCTGGCCTTCGTCGGCACCGAGTACAAGATCGTGGTGCCCTTCTTCATCCTGGTCGCCATCCTGGTGTGGCGCCCCACCGGACTCTTCAAGGGCAAGGTGATCACATGAACGAGACGACCCCAGCCCGGCCCCCCGTCCGCCGCTTCCCGCGGCGCGAAGTCATCCTGTTCGCCGCCCTGCTGGTAGCCGTGCTCGGCGTCTATGCCATCATGGGCGTCGCCTACAGCACCCGCATGCTGGTCGAGGCCGCCTGCTACGCCATCCTGGCCCTGGGCCTGACCATCCAGTGGGGATACGCCGGCCAGTTCAACGCCGGGGTGATGGGCTTCGTCGCCCTGGGCGGTTTCTGTGCCATGTTCTTCAGCGTACCGGTCAACGAGGCCTTCTGGGACAGCGAACTGCCCGGCGAGCTCGGCCTGGCGCTGCTCTACCTGGTCGGTGCCGGCGCGGTGGTCTTCGCTGCGACCCGACTCGACCGCCTGGGGGTGCCGAAGAAGCTGCGCACGCTGATCGCCGTGGTATTGGCGGTGGTGCTGTATCTCGCGGTGATCAGTGTGCTGCGCGGGGTCACCGGCGAGATCGAGTCGCGCGCCGGCTTCATCGGCGGCCTGGGCCTGCCGGCCTGGACCGGCTGGATCGTCGGCGGGATGCTGGCCGGCGGCATCGGCTATGTCATCGGTCATATCTGCCTGGGGCTGCGCAGCGACTACCTGGCGATCGCCACCCTGGGCATCGCCGAGATCATCAAGGCCTTCCTCAAGAATTCCGACTGGCTGACCCGCGGCACCGCCACCGTCTCACCGTTGCCCTGGCCGACCCCCGGGGCCGGCGACCTCGGTTTCGTGTTGTCCCGCTCCCTCTATCTGTCGGTCACGGCGGTGATGATCGCGGCGATCTTCTTCCTGCTGCACCGCGCCTACCACGCTCCCTGGGGGCGCATGATCCGCGCCATCCGCGACAACGAGGTCTCCGCCGCGGCCATGGGCAAGGACATCAACCGGCGACGCCTGGAGATCTTCGTGCTGGGCTGCGTGCTGATGGGCATCGGCGGCGCGGCGCTGACCAGTTTCAACAGCCTCTTCGACCCCCAGGGCTATCTGCCGCTGAACCACACCTTCCTGGTGCTGGTGATGGTGATCCTCGGCGGGCCGGGCAACAACCTGGGCACCATCTTCGGCGCCGTGGCGGTCTACCTCATCTGGATCATGTCCGAACCCCTGGCACTGATGCTGATGCACCTGGCCATCGGCTTCGGCGAGGGCGCCTTCGGCTGGGAGGCCCCCGGCCACCTCGAGAGCCGCGCCCTGCAGGCCCGGGTGTTCGTGATCGGCCTGCTGATCAGCCTGGTGCTGCGCTTCGCGCCCAAGGGAATGTTGCCGGAGAAGGTCAAGCACCACGGCTGATCCCTTTCGACCCCCGGCCAGACAAAGGCCCCGGCGGTTTGAACTGACCGCCGGGGCCCTGGCGTGGGCATCGGGCCAGGGGGATCAGAGATCCACGAAGCCCCTGCCGACGAAGCGGCCCTCCTCGACGGCCATCTCGACCACCACGCCCGGCACATCGCCGTTGTCGTCGAACTCGTGGCGGCCGGAGGCGCCCTCGTAGTTGATCTCGGTGCCGGCCGCGATCAGCTCCACGGCCTTCTCCCACTCGCCGGGCAGGACCACCTCGCCGGGCGCGCTGGCAACGCTGCGCAGCGCCTCGGCGAGCCCCTCGCGCTCGGCAGAGCCGTTCTGCTCGATGGCCAGGGCCAGCAGGAAGGCGGCGTCGTAGGCCTGGGCGGCGAACACCGCGCTGGGGTCGAAGCCGGCCGCCTCGGCGGCCTCGTTGAAGATCTCGGTACCCGGCAGATCCGGGCTGCCCGGGCGGGTGGCGATCATGCCCTCGAGCACGTCGGCCCCCACCGCCTCGACCAGGCTGTCGCCGACCATGCCGTCGCCGCCCACGTACTGGGTGAACATGCCGCCCTCGTAGGCCTGGCGCAGCACCGTCTGGCCGGAGGTGTCGGCATAGGCCAGCACCACCAGGGTCTCGACCCCGGCGGCCGACAGCGACCCCAGCTCGGAGCGGTAGTCGGCGCGGTTGTCCTCGTGGGCCAGGTTCTCGGCCACCATGCCGCCGTTGGCCTCATAGGCCTCGACGAAGGCATCCGCCAGGCCGCGGCCATAGTCGTTGTTGACATAGGTGACCGCCACCTCGTCGATGCCCTTCTCGAGCAGCAGTTTGGCCAGCATCTCACCCTGGAAGCCGTCGGAGGGCACGGTGCGGTACACCAGGTCGTTGTCGTCCAGCTCGCTCACCGCCGGGGCCGTGGAGGCCGGCGAGACCATCACCACGCCGCCGGGAATCGCCGCGTTGTTGGCCGCGGCGATGGTGGCCCCGGTGCACAGCGCGCCGACGATGGCGGTGACCTGCTCGGTATTGACCATGCGATCCGCCGCATTGGAGGCCGCCGAGGCATCGCTGCAGGTGGTGTCACCGCTGGGCATCACCAGCTCCTGGCCGTCCAGGATGCCGCCCTGCTCGTTGACGTGACGCACCGCCAACTGGGCGCCTTCGAAGATCGGCGGCGTCAGGCTCTCGATCCCCCCGGTGAAACCGCCGAGGAAACCGACCTTCACCTCGGCCTGGGCCCCCCCGGCCAGGGCCAGAGCGGAGGCAGCCGCGGCCATCGACAGTACGTTCTTCTTCATGATTGTCGTTCCCCTTCGTATGACTGCGTACGTAATTGAAATTGTAGCGGGTGCAATGGAGTTTGCGGGTACGTTCACGACCTCAGGACATAGGTGAGGATTCCGCCCACCGCGCAACGCAGCGATTTACCCGCGCAGGCATTGATACAGCGTTTCCTAAATCTGGAAGGCCACGGCCCAAAACACAAGCTCTCGCTACCAACGTTAGGCCCTCCGATGACCGGCCGCTCATACCCTTTTCCTACCATGACGAGCGCCTCGACCTTACAACGCTCATGGATCGCCGGCCGCGCCGGGTACCTATACTGACAGGTCGGATCCTCACGCACCCGACTGGAGCTCCCATGCAGCCCCTCATCGCTTCCGCCGTGCTGCTGGCCGCCCTCGGCCTGGCCGCCAATGCCCACGCCGTCACACCCGCCGGCGACGACATCGTCTACGAGGTCGGCGACGAGGCCTTCGAGGGCTATCTCGCCACCGCCGAGGGCGAGGCGCGTGGCACCGTACTAATCATTCACGACTGGGATGGCCTGGGCGACTACGAGCGCCGGCGCGCCGACATGCTCGCCGAGGAGGGCTATGACGCTTTCGCCGTCGACCTCTTCGGCCAGGGCAACCGCCCGGCGTCCACCCAGGGCCGCCAGGCCGCCACCCGCGCGCTCTACGAGGACCGCGAACGCATGCGCTCGCTGACCCTGGCCGGCCTGGCCGAGGCCCGCAACCAGGGTGCCGCCGAACCCGCGGTGGTGATGGGCTACTGCTTCGGCGGTGCCGTGGTCCTGGAGATCGCCCGTTCCGGCGAGGCCGAGGGCGTGGCCGGCTACACCAGCTTCCATGGCGGGCTGGGCACCCCGGAGGGCCAGGCATGGCCGGAGGAGCTCCCGCCGCTGCTGATCGCCCACGGCGGTGCCGACAGCGCCGTGCCCATGAGCGATGTCGCCATCCTGACCGAGGAGCTCGAGGCCGCCGGCGCCACCTACGAGATCCAGGTCTACTCGGGGGCCCCCCACGGCTTCACGGAATTCGACAGCGACCGCTACCAGGAGCGCGCCGACGAGAAATCCTGGGCCGCCTTCCTCGCGGGCCTCGACGAATGGCTGTGACCGGAGGGTCCCGTGCCGGCCCGGAGCCGGCATGGATCCGCCGCATGCTAGAGTGACGAGATCAGGCTCATCGACTCGCGAGGTCGTCATGCAACTCACCACGCTTTCCGGCAGCCGCCACGAGATCGGCGAGGCCCACGGCCTGGCCCATGCACGGCTCATCCACCGCAGTATCGAAGTCTACGACCGCCTGTTTCTCGACTTCGTCGGCATCCGCTGGAAGGCGGCCCGGGAGGAGGCCGACCGCTTCTCCGCCATGATCGAACAAGGCTTTCCCGAGATCCTCGACGAGATGGCGGGCATCGCCCGCGGCGCCGGGGTCGACCTCGCCGACATCCTGACCCTCAACTGCCGCAGCGAGATCTCGCTGACCCGGGCCAGCGGCGGCTGCTCCGCCTTCGCCCTGCAACGCGCCGGCCAGCAGTGGCTGGCCCAGAACTGGGACTGGCGCACCGACCAGCTGCGCAACGTCGTGGCGCTGAAGATCACCGGCGAGCAGGCCGCCCCGCTGCTCAGCATCGGCGAGGCCGGCATGGTGGCCAAGATCGGCATGAACGCCCACGGCATCGGCGTCTGCCTCAATGCCATCCGCTCCCGGACCTGTGGCGAGGGCCTGCCGATCCATGTCGCCCTGCGCAAGATCCTGGAGAGCCCCGACCTGAAGAGCGCCGTGGCCGTGGCCACCCGCGACCGGGTCTGTTCCCCCGCCCACTTCCTGATCGCCAGCGCCGACGGCCAGGCTGCCGGCCTCGAGGTCCACCCCGGCGAACCCGGCCAACTGGTCCCCGAGCAGGGCGTGGTCACCCACACCAACCACCTCTACGCCCGGGCTGCCACCTGCCAGGTCGAGGACTTCCCGCGTCCCGACTCCCGGCCGCGCCTGGCGAGGCTCGACCAGTTGCTGCGCGACCAGCTGCCCGACCAGGTCGAGGTCGACGAGGCCGCCCTGTTCGAGATTCTCAGCGACCACCATGGCGCCCCGCTGTCGATCTGCCGGCACTTCAACCCCGACCAGCCGCCGGAGGAGCGCATGGAGACGCTGTTCGCCGTGGTCATGAACCTCGGCGAACGCCGCCTCACCCTGCGCCACGGCAAGCCTTGCGAGACCACCGACATCCTGAGCACCACCCTCGACCCCGCCTAGCTCAGCGGCGACCCGCGTGCCGCCAGCGCCAGGCGCCCAGCGCCGGTGCCGGCACCTCGTCCAGCTCGCCCTTGAGGTACTGCTCGGTGGTCAGCAGGAACAGGCGGCGGAAGAGGTCATGGATCGCCTCCTCGCGCCGGAGCTGCAGCAGCTCGAGTTCTTCCGCCGAGAGGTGGGGGTCGCGACGGGGATACTCCCAGGCCACCCGCACGGAGCCCGAGCTGGCATCGCAGATCTGCAGGGTCGGATTGGAGCCCTTGAGTCCGGTATTGATGCGGTACGGCATGCTGTCCTCCTTGATCACTCCTTCAAATGACAACAATTATCATTTGCAACTAGCAATCTAGGCGCCGTGCCGTGCCTTGTCAAACCCTGCGCCAGATCAACGAAACCGCTCGAGGGAGCGCCTTTCCGGACGCGGCGCTTGCGGCGGGTGGGGGGAAGGGATAGCCTTTGAATGCTAATCACTATCATTTGCATGAGAGACCCCATCCCATGAAGCAATCGATCACCACCCTGCTGCTCGCCGGCCTGCTGGCCACCACCGCCGCCCAGGCCGAGGAGCGTACCGACCACTTCGAGGGCGAAACCTCCGCGACGCTCGAGCAGGCCGTCACCAACTTCTCCGCGACCAACCGGCAACTGGCCGAGCTGCTCGCCCAGCCGGAGCTCGAGACGAGCGACCTCGGCACCATCCACGAACTCACCTACACCCTCGAGAACGCCCTCGAAAAGATCAAAGAAGAGACGGCCGACATGGCCATCGCCCTGGAAGAGGTCCACCAGGGCTCGGAGACCGGTGACGTCGAGCGCGTACGCGCCAACGGCGAGACCTACCTCGGCGCCGCCCAGACGCTGGTGCCGTGACCCGCCCCGCCGCGGTGCCACCACCGGCACCGCGGCGATCTCCCGGCCCGCCAGGCCCCCCGACCGGCGCCCGCGCCATGGGCTACCAGGTGCAGACAGCCAAGCCAACTTTTCGTATACTTTATGCAATCATGACGAAAAATTGGAACCGACAAGCATGTACAAGACTCGTGCGCAATTCGTTACCAACGACCTGCGACGGCGAATCCTCAGCGGCGAATTCCAGGGCGGTGCCCAGTTACGCCAGGATGGTCTGGCCAGCGACTACGACGTCAGCCGTATCCCGGTACGCGAGGCCCTGCTGAACCTGGAAGCCGAGGGGCTGGTCGAGTTCATTCCCCATAGGGGGGCCTTCGCCACCGAGCTGTCGGTGGACACCATACGCGAGCTGTTCGACCTGCGCGTACTGCTGGAGAGCTACCTGCTGGAGCGCGCCATCCCCAACATGACCGAGGACAGCCTCACTACTGCCGCACATGTCCTCGCCGAGTACGATGCGGCCCTGGACAGCGGCAGCCAGATCGATAACTGGAGCGAGTACAACTTCGCTTTCCACAAGGCGCTGTACGCCCCCGCCTCGTTGCCCGAGACGATGAGCATGGTGACCCACCTCAACACTAAGTCGGACCGCTACATCCGCATGCAGCTGCTGTATACCAAGGGCATCGAGAAAGCCGAACGCGAGCACCACGCGCTGCTGGACCTATGCCGCGAGCGCAAGGCCAAGGAAGCCTGCGAGCTGCTGCGTCAACATATCCTCGGCGCCTGCGAAGGCATCGCGACGCTGCTGGAGCAGCAGCAATTGGAGAGCGCGGCCGGTGCCGATCAGCGCTGATGGGGCACGACGCTCGATGACATCGAACGTCGTACGTCATGGCCTCAGCGGGGTCAGAACCCGACGACCCTGTCGGGCAACCACGTGGCAATGGCCGGGAAGGACGCGACGATGGCCAGAGTCAGCAACTGCGCCATGATGAAGGGGACGACCCCGCGGCACATCTGCCCATAGGTGATATCGGCAGGCGCTATCGACTTCAAGTAGAAGATGGAGGACGCCATGGGCGGTGTCAGGTAGCTCGTCTGTATCGTCACCAGCACCATCACGGCAAACCATATCGGATCGATGCCGAGGCTGCGGACAATCGGAGTGAAGATCGGTACGCAGATCAGTACGATCGAGGTCCAGTCCAGCACGAAGCCAAGCACGAATGTCACCGCGAGAAAGAACAGGATCACGCTCAACTGCCCCCCGCCGAGGCTCTCGGCGATCTCCGCCACCATCCTGTCGCCGCCATTGACGGCGAAGATACCGGTGAACATGGTGCCGCCGGCGACGATCAGCAGGATCATCGCGGTGATTCTCACCGTCATGGCGAGGGAGTCGTTCAGCGACCTGGCACTCAACCCGCCATTGATCAGGGACAGGATCAGTGCCCCCGCCACACCAACAGCCGCCGCCTCCGTCGGAGAGGCGATGCCACCGAGCAACGACCCCAGCACGGCAATCATCAGCATGATCGGCGGCACCAGGGCCTTGAACGTTATGCCGAGCTTCTCCCCGAGTGGACGCTCGACGTCCTGCGTGGTGACGGCAGGCCCGTCCTGGGGCCGGAGCAGGCATCGTCCAAGCACATACAGGGCGAACAGGGACAGCATGATCAAGCCAGGGAAGATGATGGCGGCGAACAATGCACCGATGGAGAGCTGAGCCAGAGCCGCGTATACCACGACGATGACCGTCGGTGGAATGATCGTCCCAAGCGACCCGCCCGCGCATATGGTCCCCGAGATCAAGGCGTTGTTGTATCGATAGGCCTGCATCGCCGGGATCGCCATCAACCCGATCATGATCTCCACCGCGCCGACCACGCCCGATGCCGCGGCAAACACTGCCGCCATCGCGATGGTCGTCAATGAAAGACCACCGGGCAACTTGCCCATCCACATCTGGATGGCATCGAACAGGTTCTTGGCGATCCCCGACTTCTCGAGTATCGCCCCCATCAGCACGAACAGCGGGATGGAGGAAAGCACATAGTTGGATGCCGCACTATAAATACTGCCATATAGTTGCTGAAACACCATCGGACCAAAGGCAAACCAGCCTGCCATCACCGATATGACAGCCAATGAAAAAGCAATGGGAATTCCCAGGAATATCATCAGGAACAGCCCGGGAAACATCAAGGCGGCTATCATTATATCCATCAGCGCTGCTCTCCCGAGGCATTTTCTCTCTGCAGGAAGCGAACACCCTGCACCACGATCTGCAAGGTGAAGATCGTCAGCCCGACGGCGATCACCGAGTAGAAAGGCCACATCTTCGGCGCCCAGATGCTGACGGTTTCCACCTCACCGGACGTCAGCGCCCTGGCGGCGCGGTGCCAGCCATACCAGGCCATGCAAGACATGATGGGAGCAACCATCCCCAGATAGACAACAGCATTGATCGATCGAGAGATACGAGCAGAAAATCTTTGGCTGAGAAAATCGACACGGACATGGCCATCTATCTTGGCAGTCCAGGCCACACCAAGCATGAATGCCGCTCCAGTGGCCATATATGACAAATCGAAGGCCCATATGGTGGATGCATTGAAAACATATCTTGCAATCACCTCATAGAGCATGGCCACCACAAGAACCAGGAATAGCACCCTACTCACTAGAGATAAAAACACAGAGGTCCTGTCGATCAACTTTATTATCATGTTCCCCCCATGACCGGACAGGAGGCCTGACAAGGCCTCCTTCTCACGAAGTGTCATTCTTTTATCAAGTAGTTACTTTCCGATATCCAGAGGTCACGATAGGCCAAATAATCTTCGAGAACTTCCGCCATCATGGGCCTGCCATTGCTAGCCTCTTCCTGCGCCTTCTTAGTGATCCAGTCGCGACCGCTGTTACCTAGATCATCGACGAATTCACTTTCCAGCGTAATGACTTCATTCCTTCCCGAGCGATAATCCACCATCGCTTCTCTATCATGACGATAGAAATAGCTAAGGCCTTCATAAGTCGTTAACTTGGCCGCCGCCTCCAGCAATGGTTTCAGTTCTTCTGGGAGTTGATCCCATGTTTCTTGCTTCACCACCACTTCCCATAGGAATGTCGGTTGGTGAACGCCGGGAACCACAATGTACTTGGCAGCCTCGTGAAAGCCTTCCGGCAAGTTGCCGGAGGGTGTTGCCCACTCGACGGCATCGACTCCTTTTCTCTGCAACAACGTATAGGTATCACCGGGAGGAACGACGGTAGGCACCGCATTGTAATAGCCCTTCATGACTTCAGCCCAAGGGCCGGACGTTCTATATTTCAGCCCGTCAAGGTCTTCTGCCCCCCTGATCGGCACATTAGAGTGCGCAAATATTTCGGAAGACCCAATACCTACGATAAGAGAATGCAGCCCTTCACTTTCTCGAAGCTCTCTTAGCTTTTCCTGGCCATCCCCTTCATATATCCAGTTGATATAGGCCTCCGGCCCCATCCCGCCTGGAAATCCAGAAAATATGGCATTGACAGGATTCTGATTCACTAGATAACTGGGCGTTGAATGACCAGCCTCTACGGTCCCTTCCTTGACCGCATCATAGACTTGCAAGGCCGGCACAATGACACCCGCTCCAAAAGGCCTGATGTCGACTCGACTCTCGGTGAGGGTGGCGACATTATCGGAAAATCTCTCCAGAAAGTTTTCGTAGTAGGGGGAGCCCGCAGGCACCGATGTCGGTACCCGCCACGTCACCTCCGCCGCGATGGCATGGGTGCTGACGACGGCGGCCGCCGCCAGGGCTGCTACTGCTGTTTTCATTGTTCTCATTGTCTGTTTACCTCGTCGTTCTTCTTGATTCAGCCAGGGCTGCCCGACCGCCAACCGCCACGGCCGGGCCCCGAGGCGCGGAAGGGTCAGTTCACGTACCACACCGTCTTGGTCTGCACGTACTGCTCGAAGGCTTCCAGCCCGTTGTCGCGCCCACCGAAACCGGAGAGCTTGTAGCCGCCGAACGGGGTGGTAATGTCACCTTCGGAGAAACCGTTCACCGAGACGGTGCCGGCGCGGATACCGAATGCCATGCGCTGGGCGCGCTTGATGTCAGCGGTATAGAGCGAGGCCGCCAGCCCGTAGGCGGTGTCGTTAGCTAGTTGCAGGGCTTCCTCCTCGCTGTCGAAGACGGTCACCGCCAGCAGCGGACCGAACACCTCCTCCCGGAACAAGCGCATGGCGGGGGTCACGTCGGCGTAGATGGTCGGCTCCACGAACCAGCCGCTGCCCTGTGCGAGGGTCCGGCCGCCGTGAACCAAGCTGGCACCCTCTTCCCTGGCGGATTCGAGGAAGCCACGCACCTTGTCGAAGTGCACCTGCTCGATCATCGGGCCGATACGCGTGTCGGGATCGGTGGGATCACCGACCTTCCAGGCCGCGAGCCCGGCGACCAGCTTCTCGATCAGGGCGCCCTGGATGCTGCGCTCGACGATCAGCCGCGAACCGCAACTGCAGTTCTCGCCCATGTTCCAGAAAGCGGCGCTGAGCACGTCATCGACGATGGCATCCAGATCCGGCACGTCGGCGAACACGACCTGGGGGCTCTTGCCACCGCACTCGAGGACGATCTCCTTGAGATTGCTGCGCGCGGAATACTCGAGGAACTTGCGCCCGACCTCCGTGGAGCCGGTGAAGGACACCACATCCACGTCAGGATGCAGGCCCAGCGGCTGGCCGGTATCCTCGCCGTGGCCGGTCACCAGAAGCAGTGCCGACGCCGGCACGCCGGCCTGGTGGGCCAGTTGCACCATGCGGTAGGCGCTCATCGAGGTCTGCTCCGCCGGCTTGACGATCACCGAGTTGCCGCTGGCCAGGGCGGGGCCGACCTTCCAAGCGAACATCTGGGCCGGGAAGTTCCAGGGCAGCACGGCGCCCACCACGCCGATGGGTTCCTTGACGATCAGGCCCAGCGCATCACCGCCGGTGGGGGCAACCTTGCCGTAGAGTTTGTCGACGGCCTCGGCATACCAGGCCAGGGTATTGAGGGTCTCGGGAATATCGGTCTCACGACATTCGGTGATCGGCTTGCCACCATCGATGCAGTCCAGCGCCGCCAGCTCCTCGGCATGCTGGTCGAGCAAGGCCACCCAGCGCAGCATGACCCGCTTGCGCTCCGCGGGCGCCAGCCGTGACCACTCGCCGGCGACGAAGCCGGCTCGGGCGGTGCGCACGGCGGTGTCAACGATCTCGGCACTGCCATGGGCCACCTGGCCGATTTCCGAGCCATCATGCGGCGCTAGGGTGGCGAAGCTCGGCGGCACTTCCGGCTGCAGGCCGGGCACCAGGTGACCGGCCCATAGCCGGCTTTCACGGGCACGTGCGAAGACCTGCTCCACCGTCAGAGGTTGATTGCTCATGGTTACGCTCCCTGTTGCTTGGTCTCGAACGCGTCCAGGGCATCGAGGAATGCCTGGGCAGCGTCTGGCGAGAGAGGGCGAAGCGGCGGGCGCACCTCACCGGCGTCGACGCCGTGGCGGCGGCAACCCAGCTTGGCCTTCTGGTTGTAGTCGGCCGCCTCCATGTTCTGGATCGCCGGCAGCATGTCGCGCATCAGGTCGCGCACCCGATGCCAGTCTTCACGCCTGGCGGCTTCGAGCATGCCGACCTGCTCGGCGGGGAAGACGTTGGCGCCACCGCTGATCCAGGAGCGCGCGCCCCAGAACAGGTAGTCGGCGGCCTGGTCGTCGGAGCCGCAGACGACCTGGAACGCCGGCCCGGCCATTTGCATCAGCGCCAGGGCACGGGTGAAGTCACCGCTGCTCTCCTTGATGCCGATGATCCCTGGTAGCCGCGCCAGGCTGGCGACGGTCTCCAGTTCGAGATTCACCCCGGTTCGGGCGGGGAAGTTGTAGAGGACGATCGGCAGGTCCGTGGCCGCCGCCACGTCGCGGTAGTGCGCGATGACTTCTGCCTGGTTGGGCAGGCTATACGCCGGTGGCGCCAACATCAGTGCCTGATAGCCCAAGGCCTCGGCCTGCTCCGCACGCTCGATCGCCGCGGCGGTGGAGAGCGAGTTGATCCCGGCGATCGCCAGTGCCTGGTCACCCAGCGACTCGCGCACGGTGCGCAGGACCGCCTCGCGCTCCTGCTCATCGAGGGCGTAGTACTCGCCGGTGGTGCCACAGGCGACGATGCCGCGTACACCGGCGTCCATGAATCGGGCGACCAATGCCCGTAGTCCCTCCAGGTCCACTCGCCCCTGGGCATCGAAGGGAGTGACGATCGGTACCAATACACCATCGAGTTGCATAAATGTCGCTTCCTGTCTTAGTGAGTCGTCCTGATGAGCCGTCTTGGTGAGCCGTCCTGGCAAATGAGTCGCTCAGGAGTTGGCCGTCGAGATTGCGGCGCGGGAAGGTGCGTCTTGCGTGTCGGCACTGCTCGCCGTGCGCCAGATGGCGATATTGGCGAAGCCGTAGAACAGCGAGATCAGGATCACCAGCATGTGGTACCAGAGGAACGGCAGGTAACCGAGGGTGGAGACCCCGAGGGTGGTGGCCATGAATACCCCGCCATCGGTCCAGGGCACCATCGGCGTGGTGATGGTGCCGCCGGCCTCGGCATTGCGTGACAGCACACGGCGATCGATGCCCTGCTGGTCGTAGTTCTTCTCGGTGATGGTGCTGGCCGTGATCAGTGAGACATAGGCCGCGCCGCCGAAGAAGTTGCCGAAGAAGCCGCCCAGCATGGTGGAAACCGTCAGCCGGCCGGGGTTGTTGGCCCAGCGCAGGAAGCCGTTGCAGATCGCCTGCAGCACGCCGACTCGCTCCATCAGGCCGCCGAGGCCCAGGGCGAACAGGATCAGCGCGATCACACCCAGCATCGATTCGATGCCGCCGCGGTTGAGCAGGGTATTGAGGAAGTCGACGTCCGACTGCATCGCATTGCCCACATAGGCGATGCGCACCGCGTCCAGCAGCTCGACGCCCTGAGCCAGCCAGGCGCAGACCGCCCCCATCACCGCCCCCAGGGTGATCACCGGTACGGCGGGATAGCGGCGTATCAGCAGGGCGATGACCACCGCCGCCGGCAGCAGCAGCCAGCCATTGATGGTGAAGTGGGCATTCAGCGCCTGCATGGCCTGCTCGGCGCGCTGGATATCGGCGCCCTCCTTGACGTAGAAGAAGCCGACCACCAGGAACAGCAAGGCGGCGATCAGGGCCGCCGGCCCGCTGACCAGCGACATGGAGCGGATATGGTCGACCAGGCTGACCTTGCACAGCGATGCCGTCATCACCGTGGTGTCCGACAGCGGAGACATCTTGTCGCCGACGTAAGCACCGGAGATCACCGCACCGGCCACCAGGGGCAACGGGATGCCGAAGCTGTAGCCGATCCCCATCATCGCCACCCCGGCGGTACCGGCGGTGCCGAAGGAGGTGCCGGTGGACAGGGAGGTGATGGCGCAGATCAGGAAGGCCGCGCAGAGGAAGATCTGCGGGTTCATCACCGTGAGGCCGTAATAGATGATGCTCGGCACGATGCCGCCGGCGATCCAGGTGCCGATCAGGGCACCCACGGTGATCAGCACCAGCACCGCTTCCATGCCGTTATGGATGCCGTCGATCAGCCCCTTCTGCATGCCGTCGTAGGAGAGCCCCAGCCTCAGCCCCAACGCCATCACCAGGAACCAGGAGGTGAACAGGGCCAGTTGAATGGGGAGATCGAAGACATTGATGTACAGGAACATGATGGCGATGAAACCGATCATCAGCGCCAGCACTTCCTGCATGGTGGGTAGTCGGGTCGCTTGCCTTTCCTTCATGGTTCTCTCCGGTTGTTGTTGTACCGCCTATGAATGAATTGGCTGCCGGAACACCTTTCCGGCCATGTCAGGCAAAGCGTCCCAGGCGATAAGGCGCCAGGGACGGCAATGCCGAATCGATCGTGTCGTCGTGGAAATGGCGCACCAGGCGCGCGGTAATGGCCGCCTGGGTCAGGCCGAGGTGGTGGTGACCGAACGCCAGCCATACCCGGCCTTGCGGGCCGACCCGGTCGATGACCGGCAAGGAGTCGGGCAGCGAGGGCCGAAAGCCCATCCAGGGAGTGGCTTCCTCGGTATTCAAGGGGCACTGGAACAGTCCTTGCGCCAGCCGCTCGAGTTGCCACGCGCGCTGCATGTTCGGTGGTCGTTGCAGGCCGGCGAATTCCACCGTACCGGCCAGCCGCAGCCCCTCCGCCATCGGCGTCATGATGAAGCGCCGCTCCAGGGAGGTGATGGCGACCGGCAGGCGCGCGACCTCCCGCGGCAACATCAGGTGGTAGCCACGCTCGGTGTCCAGCGGCACACGCCTGCCACACAACCCAGAAACGAGCGGGGCGGAGTGGGCACCGGCCGCTACCAGCACCTGTGGCACCGTCAAGGTTCCCTCGGACGTTTCGAGCCGTACGCCCTCCTCGCTGGCCCGCGCCGACGCCACCTTGCAGGTCGAGAAGCGCACCCCCTGCCGTTCGGCCGCTGCGCAAAGCGCCAACACCACCTGGTGGGGATCGCTGACATGGCCGGTGGCCGGGAAGAACAGCCCGCCCTGCACCTTTTCCGTCAGGGCCGGCACCTGGCTCAATACCGCCTGGCGCGACAGCCGCTCGACCGGCACCCCCTGGGCTTGCATGCACCGGGCCGCGGCCTCCAGCGCCTCGGTCGTCTCCGGGCGTTCATGGATCAGCAGCGAGCCCTCGTCCTTGAGCAGCTCGCGCCTGCCGATGCTGTCGAGCAACGCCTGCCAGGCCGGCAGGCTGGCTTCGTTCAGCGCACGGAGTCCCGCCGTGCTGGCCTGGTAGGGAGCCTGGCGCAGGTTCCACAACAGCTTCACGAACCAGGGCATGGCCCTGGGCAGGTAGCGCCAGTCCAGGCGCAACGGCCCCAAGGGGTCGAGCAACATGCCGGGAATCCGCTTCAGCAGGCCGGCATCGGCGATCGGGAAGACCTGCTCGGTGGCCATATGACCGGCATTGCCGTAGGAAGCCCCCCGCCCCGGCGCCTGGCGATCCAGCACCAGGACCTTCATCCCGGCGCGTGCCAGTTCCAGCGCACAGGCGGCGCCGACGATGCCTGCACCGATCACGGCGATATCCGCTGCCGGCCGGTCGGTGGTGGTTGTCGGGGTGGTGGCTGAGGCCATCATCGGGGGCTCTCCATCTCGCGCTCCGTTGATTGTATAAAATATAAAATCTATATTGGCAAGTATCGAGAACCGGCTCCCCGACGGAATCACCCCACCTCAAAGAGGACGGCAGGCACATGAAACGAATCCAGGTCATCGACTCCCATACCGGAGGTGAACCCACCCGCCTGGTGCTGGATGGCTTCCCCGACGTGGGCCACGGCACCATGGCCGAACGCCTGGCCACCCTGCGCGACCACCACGACCACTGGCGCCGCGCCTGCATGCTGGAACCGCGCGGACACGACGTACTGGTCGGCGCCCTGCTCTGCCCCGCGGCGAGCGAAGACGCCACCTGCGGCGTGATCTTCTTCAACAACAGCGGCTACCTGGGCATGTGCGGCCATGGCACCATCGGCGTGGTGGCTTCATTGGCCCATCTCGGCAAGATCAAGCCCGGCCGGCACCGCATCGATACCCCGGTCGGCACGGTGGAGGCCACGTTGCACGAGGATGGCGAGGTGACGGTGCGCAACGTACCGGCCTACCGCCACCGCCAGGCCGTGACCCTGGACGTACCGGGCCATGGCCGCGTGACGGGCGATATCGCCTGGGGCGGGAACTGGTTCTTCCTGATCGCAGAGCATGGCCAGCGCATCGCGCTGGACAACGTGGAGGGCCTGACCGACTACGCCTGGGCGGTACGCCAAGCGTTGGAGGGGGAGGGAATCACGGGAGAGGATGGCGGCATCATCGACCATATCGAAATGTTCGCCGATGACCCGCGGGCGGACAGCCGCAACTTCGTGCTGTGCCCGGGGAAGGCCTACGACCGCTCCCCTTGCGGCACCGGCACCAGTGCCAAGCTGGCCTGCCTGGCGGCAGACGGCAAACTGAGCCCCGGCACGGTCTGGCACCAGGCCAGCATCACCGGCAGCGAGTTCCAGGGGTACTACGAGTTAGAGGGCGACAGGATCCGGCCCTACGTCCGTGGCCGCGCCCATATCAGTGCCGAGGCCACGCTGGTCATCGACCCGGACGACCCGTTCGCCTGGGGGATCACCGGCGACTAGCCGCCTTCCACCACAAGGCACTGGCCCGGGAGGGCTCGGCTCCACCGGCCTGGTGGCCTTCCACTTATGTCGCATTGTCGCCGCCGGCCTGAACCAACATCCTACCCGCCAGCTTGAGCACATAAAAAAGGCCCCCCGAAGGGGACCAGGTGGAGCACGCCAGCTCACGCTTTGTCTCGCCGCCGCCACAGCGGCGAGCCTGCCAAAGACAATGCGAATCCCGCGCCAGACTGCACAAACAACATCAATAACAATGGCTTGCCAATAACTACAATACCTGGCGGCCTGGATTTCGCAACGCCTTTCCCTCATATTGCACCACAGCAGCGCCTTCCGGTCGCGGCGTGCGCCATCCCGGCGCCGCCCGACAACGCCGCCTTCCGGCCACCCTTCGGCCTGCCCGGCTTTCGCCCATTGCCCACCTACTCGACATCGATCCGAGCTGTCATGTCGCTGCCAAGCCACTGTCATGGCGCCCTGCCAGGATGCATGGGTCTTCCCCCATCCTCAGGAGCTAGCCATGCACTTGACGCGACGGAATCTGTTGAGCCTGGGCCTGAAGGGCGATGCCGCCCTGGGCGCCACCCTGGCCGCGCCCTCCATCATCCTGGCCGAGAGCCGCCGCCCCGTGATCACCGCCGGCGTGATGAGCGGCGACATGCTCGCCGACCGCGCCATGCTCTGGTCGCGCGTCGACCGGCCGGCCCGGATGTTGATCGAGATCGCCGACAACCCCGAGTTCCGGGGGGCTCGCCGGCTGCTCGGCCCCGAGGCCCTGCCGGTCACCGGCCTGACCGCCAAGCTCGACGCCACCGGCCTGGCCGGCATGGACACCGCCCACTATCGGGTCCGCTTCGAGGCGCTGGACGACCGCCGCGCCGTCAGCGAGCCGGTCACCGGCCAGCTGCGCCTGCCCCCGGCGACCCGCCGCGACGTGCGTTTCGTCTGGTCCGGCGACACCGCCGGCCAGGGTTGGGGAATCGACGAATCCCGCGGTGGCATGACCACCTACGACACCATGCTGCGCCAGCGGCCCGACTTCTTCATCCACTCCGGCGACACCGTCTACGCCGATGGCCCCCTGAAGGAGAGCGTGGCGCTGCCCGATGGCGAGCTGTGGCGCAACCTGGTGACACCCGCCAAGGCCAAGGTGGCCGAGACCCTGGACGAGTTCCGCGGCCAGCACGCCTACAACCTGCTCGACGTCAACGTGCGCCGCTTCAATGCCGCCGTGCCCATGCTCGCCCAGTGGGACGACCACGAGGCCGTCAACAACTGGTACCCCGGCGAGATCCTCGACGACGACCGCTACACCGAGAAGAACGTCTCGCTGCTCGCCGCCCGCGCCCGGCGCGCCTTCCACGAATACATGCCGCTGCGCCAACGCCCCGAGGCCCCCGGGCGGATCCATCGGCACTTCGCCTACGGCCCCGGCCTGGAGATCTTCATGCTGGACATGCGCTCCCACCGCGCGGCCAACAGCCGCAACCAGCAGGCCGGCGGCGAGGAAACCACCTTCCTCGGCCAGGACCAGCTGCGCTGGCTGCGCGACGGCCTGCGCCGCTCCCGGGCGACCTGGAAGATCATCGCCTCCGACATGCCCATCGGCCTGATCGTGCGCGACGGCGACGACTTCGAGGCCATCGCCAACGACCACCACGGCGACCCCCTCGGCCGCGAGCTGGAGCTCGCCGAGCTGCTCAGGGCGATCCGCGACGACGCCATCCGCAACGTGGTGTGGCTCACCGCCGACGTGCACTACACCGCCGCCCACCACTACGCGCCGGAGCGCGCCCGCTTCCAGGAGTTCGCCCCCTTCTGGGAGTTCGTCAGCGGCCCCCTGCACGCCGGCACCTTCGGCCCGGGCGAGCTCGACGCCACCTTCGGCCCTCGGGTGGTCTTCCAGAAGGCCCCGCCCGAGGGCCGCGCCAACCTGTCACCCGCCGAGGGCTACCAGTTCTTCGGCCAGGTCGACCTGGACGGCGAGAGCGAAACCCTCACCGTCACCCTGATGGACTCGGCCGGCGAGGCGCTGCATCGGCAGGTACTCGTGCCGCAGCGGGCTTGAGGCACAGGACTTGAGGGAAGCGCATGGCCTGGGCCGGCTACCCGGTGAAGCTCCACGCAACCGCGCGGTTACCCGGCCAGGGCTTCTTCCACCAGCGCCCGCGCCTCGGGCGCCATGGGCAGCCCCAGCGCCAGCTCGTGGGCCCGCGGCGACATCTTCTTCCAGGTCTTCTGCACGATGCGGATCAGGTGGTCATGCTCCACCTGCTTCGAGAAGTCGGCGAAGTAGTTCTCCAGGAACACCAGGCAGGCGCAGTCCTCCACCGCCTGGGTGCCCTCGTCGCGCCCCAGCCCCTGCTTGCGGATCATCTGCGCCACCCGCTCGGCCTGCTCGGCCGCGTAGCCGGCCTCCTGCATCACCCGCGCCGTGGTCTCGCCGGCGCGCTTGCCCTGGTCGCGCCGCCAGGTGAGATAGCCCACCCGCCCCTCGGGGTAGTCGCCGCGCGGCACCTGCCAGCGCTGCAGGTGCTGCGCCCGCACCGCCAGCTGCACCAGCTCGTCGGGAGCCTCCATCAGCCGCTCGAGCCAGGCGCTCATCCGCCGGCCATGCCACAGCTCCAGCGGCAACGACTCGCCATCGACCTCGACGCGGCGCGGGTCCTCCGCGTGCAGGGCATCGAGGGCGGCGAGGGTCTTGTCGAAGGGGGTATCGGGGGTCATGGCACGGTTCCTTGCGATAGATGGGGCCTGCCCAGAGGGTAACAGCAACGGGGCGGCACCGCCGGGGAGCAGGAGCCTAGCCGAAGAAGGCCAGGGTGCGGACCTCGATACTCTCGCGCGGCGGGGCGCCCGGCGGCGTAGTAGGGTCCTGGAAGGCGGTGTGGGGGGTGAAGCGGGCACGGCCGTCGCGACGCGAGTCATACCCCTTGATCAGCAAGGCCTCGTCACGGCGCATATCGGGAAAATAGTACCAGCGCTGGTGCGGATGGTAGGCCAGGTGGTAGATCTCGCCGAGGCGATCCGGGTAGACCAGATCGGTGGCCAGCAGGTCGCCGGGGTCGAGCGTCGAGGCGTCCAGCAAGGCCAGCGGCGAACGCTTGACGGGCCCGCGTATCGGGCGCCACAGGTTGATCTGGGCCACCGGCACCGTCTCCAGCGCGGCGGCCTCGTCCCTGCCCAGCACGTCGCGGATACGCTCGGGGCCCGAGTGCTCGGTGTAGTCGTTATGCACACGGCAGGCCGGGCCGCGAATATCCCGCTGCTCGGCGTCGCTGCGCCGGGTGTGATCGAAGATGACGACCCGGCGCGCACCGGTCAGCTCCTTGATCAAGGCCTCGACCTCGGCATAGTAGGCGCTTTCGACCGACGCATCGTCGTAGAGATCGTCGACCGTCGTCTCCCGCCGGTGCAGCTCGAAGCCCTGCGTGTCCAGGGACAAGCCGTCCGCCAACGGACGGCCGTTGTATAGCGTGACCTCGCGCGCCTCCTGCTCGGCAAAATAGTGCGGCTCACTGTCACCGGTCAGCGCCTCGGTATGCACGTAGGGTTTCGCATCGCGCTTGACCAGATAGGTGAGTGTCGCGGTGACGCTGGCGGGCATGTCGGTCGTGCGCTGCATGTAATGCCTCCCGGTTGGCCGCATGCGGTGGGGTATCACCGTGGCGGCGCGGTAGCTTGCCTGTCGGCTCCTTCCTATCAGGTATATGGCTTCCAGCGGGCGCTTTCAAATGCGCCCGGAGGCGCATGGCCCCGGCCGGGGCGAGGGCCTCGGTCGGGGGCCATGCGGCGCGTTGTTATCCCCGAGGCCCGTGCGGGCTGCGACTTGCGCTCGAAGTCGGGCCCGTTGTAGCGGCGGGCGTTTCTATCCGCGCGGCCCGGGCGGACCACGACACCTGCTCGACGGCCTGATCAACGGCATCGACGAGTTTCTATCCGCGCGGCCCGGGCGGACCGCGACACTGCTCAACCGCCTGCACGAGTATCTGCTCACAGAGTTTCTATTCACGCGCCCCGGGTGGGCCGCGACCACGCCACTGCCTGGCGCCAGTACCTGCCGATGATGTTTCTATCCGCGCGGCTCGGGCGGACCGCGACTTGAGCCGTTCGCGGCAAGGCCAAGCGCCTGGGCGTGTTTCTATCCGCGCAGCCCGGGCGGGCCACGACCCGCCCTCAAGGCTCTCGCCCTCGATCTCGGGCGAGGTTTCTATCCGCGCGGCCCATGCGGGCCGCGACGAGGTCCTCCACCCACAGCTGGGCGGTGGTCTTGTTTCTATCCGCGCAGCCCGTGCGGGCCGCGACATTACGCAACAAGGGCTGCAGCTCATCATAGGTGGGGTTTCTATCCGCGCGGCCCGTGCGGACCGCGACATTCTCCTGGCCTCGACGGTCAATGAACATAAAAGTTTCTATCCGCGCGACCCGTGCGGGCCGCGACCCGCCGACAGCGTGCTCGAAGTGCGTGACGTGCCGTTTCTATCCGCGCGGCCCGGGCGGGCCGCGACCCAGGAGGCCTGAGCCATGCCCGACTACCCCTGTGTTTCTATCCGCGCAGCCCGGGCGGGCCGCGACCACGGACTCCGACATGGCCGAGCCGAGCGAGCGGTTTCTATCCGCGCAGCCCGGGGCTGTGACTCCACCAGGTCGATGAGCATCACCCCGCCCTTCATGTTTCTATCCGCGCGCCCCGGGCGGACCGCGACCAAATACTCGTTAAATATCCATTTGGGATAACGCCAGTTTCTATCCGCACGGCCCGAGCGGGCTGCGACACGCTGATGCTCATCACCGGGGCGCGCTGCCAGCGGTTTCTATCCACGCGGCCCAGGCGGGCCGCGACGAGCCGGTCGGCCCGGTTGCCGGCGATCCAGCCCATGTTTCTATCCGCGCGGCCCGTGCGGGCCGCGACAGCCGAGGCGTTCCCAGTGGAAGCCCATGACCTGGTTTCAATCCGCGCGACCCGAGCGGGCCGCGACGTGTTCTACAATCTGGCCATGCTGCCCGGATGGCAGTTTTTATCCGCGTGACCCGAGCGGGCCGCGACAGCTTTACAACGCCCTGAAGGTCGGCCGCTACGTGTTTCTATCCGCGCGACCCGGGCGGGCCGCGATCAGGGTGGTCAGCGTCGAACGGCGGCTGACCGTCGTTTCTATCCGTGCGACCCGGGCGGGCCGCGACGCAGCGAGGCGTTGGGCTTCTGGTGGCCGTGGTGGTTTCTATCCGCGCGGCCCGTGCGGGCCGCGACCTCTGAACATCAACGCTATCGGCAAAGGCAGCCTGTTTCTATCCGCGCGGCCCGTGCGGGCCGCGACGCGATGATCGCCACCGAGCACTACTCACCCGAGAGCGTTTCTATCCGCGCGGCCCGGGCGGGCCGCGACAGCTGCTTCTCGGTGATGTCGTCGCGCTCGAAGACGTTTCTATCCGCACGGCCCGGGCGGGCCGCGACAAGGCGGTCAGCGTGATGACTGACGAGAAAAGCGAGTTTCTATCCGCACGGCCCGGGCGGGCCGCGACTGCTCGTGGGAGGTTCTCTCCCCCTTGTCAGTGTTGTTTCTATCCGCACGGCCCGGGCGGGCCGCGACCCGTGTCCATCGAGGGCACTGGCGGCGGAGGTAGTTTCTATCCGCACGGCCCGGGCGGGCCGCGACGGCATACGGCAGGTTGTTCTGGATGTAGATCTGCGTGTTTCTATCCGCACGGCCCGGGCGGGCCGCGACTAGAGGTCGCCGGCATCGACCTGAAGCAGCGCGGAGTTTCTATCCGCACGGCCCGGGCGGGCCGCGACAGCCGGATCGTCTCGGTCGCAGGCTCGCTCGGCGTGTTTCTATCCGCACGGCCCGGGCGGGCCGCGACCTCGTCGAGGCTGAGCACGCGGCCCATGTCGTCGGGTTTCTATCCGCACGGCCCGGGCGGGCCGCGACACGAGGGGCCACGCGATGACGACGAGCCCAGTGCAGTTTCTATCCGCACGGCCCGGGCGGGCCGCGACCTTGGCCTCATCCTGGTTGCGGCGCCAGTGCTGGCGTTTCTATCCGCACGGCCCGGGCGGGCCGCGACTGCTGCCCGATGTCGGCCAGGTCGCGGAACATATTGTTTCTATCCGCACGGCCCGGGCGGGCCGCGACGTTCCAGCCGGGGATCGACTCGCCGCTGGTCGACTCGTTTCTATCCGCACGGCCCGGGCGGGCCGCGACCCGGCGATCAGGTGGACGCCGCCGTTGCGGTCGACGTTTCTATCCGCACGGCCCGGGCGGGCCGCGACCTCCAGGGACTGCGCGACCTGTGCGATGCCCACGACGTTTCTATCCGCACGGCCCGGGCGGGCCGCGACTCGGTCGTCGCGCCGCCCTGGTTGAGGGTCAGCAGGTTTCTATCCGCACGGCCCGGGCGGGCCGCGACGCGGGAGATCGCGTCCTCGAGGCCGACGTGCGAGATGGTTTCTATCCGCACGGCCCGGGCGGGCCGCGACATGGGGTTGTCGAGCAGCCGGTGAAGGCCCGGGGCGTTTCTATCCGCACGGCCCGGGCGGGCCGCGACGTGACCGAGCAGTCTGTGAGCGAGTGGAAGACGCTGTTTCTATCCGCACGGCCCGGGCGGGCCGCGACTCCACGTCGCCACCTTGTCGCCATCCGGACACGCGGTTTCTATCCGCACGGCCCGGGCGGGCCGCGACGTCAGTCTGGCCGCTGCTGACAAGCCCAAAGTGGTGTTTCTATCCGCACGGCCCGGGCGGGCCGCGACATGGTCAAATCTCCAGGGGCGTCACGATCGCCGGGTTTCTATCCGCACGGCCCGGGCGGGCCGCGACGACAGCCAGCGGGGCGCACGCGGTACGTTAAATGGGTTTCTATCCGCACGGCCCGGGCGGGCCGCGACGCTGCGCCGGCCGGGCAAGGGGCGCAGCGACGAGGTTTCTATCCGCACGGCCCGGGCGGGCCGCGACAGGCGATGACCTGGCGATTTTCCTTCTGGACAGACTGTTTCTATCCGCACGGCCCGGGCGGGCCGCGACACCAGTCGTTCGCGACCAATGGCGCCACCGCGACGGTTTCTATCCGCACGGCCCGGGCGGGCCGCGACCCGTTATTGACCATGCCGCGAGCCCAATAGATGGGGTTTCTATCCGCACGGCCCGGGCGGGCCGCGACGCGGTCAGTGCTCACACAACACCCCCTACCGAGTAGTTTCTATCCGCACGGCCCGGGCGGGCCGCGACGCGCGGCGGCGCGGATGGCGCCGCCGCCCTCCTCGTTTCTATCCGCACGGCCCGGGCGGGCCGCGACCTTCGGTGAATGCATGCGGCCCGCTCTCCACTGAGTTTCTATCCGCACGGCCCGGGCGGGCCGCGACCTGAGTGTGGGTCTTGCCGCTTCAGCGTGATGTGGTTTCTATCCGCACGGCCCGGGCGGGCCGCGACGACCCCGACCTATCAGCGCTCATCGGCGCGGCGAAGTTTCTATCCGCACGGCCCGGGCGGGCCGCGACTTGAGCTTGCGGATGGCCGCGAGGGTGCTGTCGTTGTTTCTATCCGCACGGCCCGGGCGGGCCGCGACGCAGATCGTTGTCCAGGGCCCCGCCCCTCTCTTGATGTTTCTATCCGCACGGCCCGGGCGGGCCGCGACTGCTTCTTTATAAAGCATTGAAATATTGAATGAAATGCCGTCACCACGGCGATCCATACCAATATCGACGACCACTTCAGCAAGCCAACTGGTCACGGTCAAAAAAGCACAAAAAAATCATATTGTTAAAGAGTCGCGAACCTGCCCGAAAAACACCGGACGCTTAGGGTTCGCAAGACAACAGGAAAATCAGAAAACGAGGGGGCCGTTCATATCCAAGGCGGGCTTGGCGCCGATATGCTCGATACGGTTCTTCCAGTTCCTGCCCAGGAAATAGAAGCGCAGGCTGTCGACCTCATCGTCGATCAGGTCGATCAACCGCTGCCGCAGACGCACCCATTGGTCGGGATCGACCTCAATCTCGAATACCGAGAATTGCACACGCTGCCCGACATCACGGCAGGCCTTCGCGACGCGACGCAGCCGACCCTCACCACCTTCGGAAGAGGTACTGACATCGTAGCTGACCAGAACCATCATCGCCGCGCTCTCCTCATCGACAGATCATTTCCACAGGAAGGGTGGATAGGCATCCAGATCACCGCGCAGATGGCGTGCCAGTAGTTGCGCCTGCAGGATCGGCAACATGCCAATCGGGGCCTTCTCACCGACAAAGGCATGGTTGAGCTCCTCGCGCTTCCGCTCCTGATAGGCAGTCAGCACCGTCTTGCGCGCATCGTCGGTCAGCACCACGCCACCACTTTCGGCAACCGTGAAGTCCTTCTCCCCCAGCTGCCGACGATTGACCAGTGACAGCGCCAACCGGTCCCCCAGTAACGGCCTGAACTCCTCGGCAAGGTCGAGTGCCAGACTGGGCCGCCCGGGTCGATCCCGATGCAGGAACCCCACCGCGGGGTCCAGCCCTACGCTTTCCACCGCCGAACGGCAGTCGTGGGTCAACAGGGTATAGAGAAAGGACAGCAGCGCATTGAGGCGATCACGCGGTGGGCGGCGATTGCGGCCAGTGAAACGGAATGCTTCTCCGTCGTGGCGAACAAGGCTATCGAAAACGCTGAAATAGACCTGCGCGGCTTCACCCTCCAAGCCTCGCAGTCCGTTCGTGGCGGGCTCGCTCAATAGGTCGCGTGCGATTCTGCCCAAGCGAGTACGCGCCCTTTCCACCCCTTCGCGCTCGGACAGGTCCAGCTTGCTACCGTAGTCACGCAGCCCCCTGGCGATCACCGCGCGCTGATTGTGCACCTTGCCGATCAACATACCACGGACGATGGCGGCGCAGCCGGTTGCGTCATCGCTTGTGCGGTACTGTGCGCGCCTCAGCAGCACGTTGCCGGATACCGGCCCCTCGATACGCGCGAGGAACTTACCGTTGGGCGACAAGTGGGTAATGGTGACCCCTTGTTCGGCACAAAAGCCCATCAATGGTGGAGATACCAGCACCCTGCCGAAACACACCAGCGATTCGAGCATATGGATGGGGAGCCGCGCCCGCTCCTTGCCCTCGACATCCATGACCACATTGTCTCCATCCTTCTTGAGCCAGGCACCTTCAGTGGTGATGTAGAGCGTATTGAGCTGGCGGCGCATACGATTCACTCATCCAGAGATTGAATTTGGCGCTCCAGCCAGCGGCCTGCCGAGCGCTGCTTGCCCATTACTTGCGGTTGGCAGGCATCGACCAACGAGCAGTGGTCACAGCGTTTGGGCTCATAGATGGCTGGAGGTGTACGGTTGTTATCGAAGAGCGCGCGAGTCTCGGCGATGACGCGCAGGGTCAGTGCCCGCAACTCATCGTCGAACGCGACACTCTTTCGCCGCCGCGTCTTGCCATAGTAGAGCGCGCCGTACTCAACCCTGACGTTTAGCATGTCCTCCAGGCACAGCGCCTGGGCACAGAGCTGCACTTCATCGGCGCGATGGGCGTTGGGCCGACCACGCTTGTACTCGATGGGCCGAACCACTGCAGGCTCCCGGGATTCATCGAACTCGACCACATCGGCAACCCCGGTCAATCCCAGCGCCTCACTGGCCAGCGGAAGCGCCATGGCGGTATGAATGCCTCGCCGACGCTCATGCCCCAGATGATCAGCACGCTCATGGAGGATGCGCCCTTCCGCCGTATAGCGGTTTTCCGCCCACTGCTGCTCTAGGTGGATCAACGCACACTGGCGCGGACAGAACAGCATGTGCTGCAGCGCCGAGAGAGGGATCGGGCGAACGTCATCCTCCATCTCATTCGCCTACAGCTGCTCGACGACGCTGACCCCAGCCGGCAAGGCCTCGGCATCGATTGAGACGCGATAGTCGCTGTAGTGACGAGCCGGCGTATTCTCCTCGCCTTCGACACGCTTGACGATAACGCTATCAAAAAGCTGGTGCGCCGGGGCGTTACCCATCGAGTGGTCATGCTTGAAGACGATCAGCTTGCGTGCCGACATCTCGCCCCGGGCAGCGGAGCGGTCATGCTCGAACATATTAACCAGCGCACGCCACAACAGCTCGAGATCGTCTTCCGAGAAGCCGGTACGCTCGGCGAGCTTGGCCGATATGTAGCCATGCGCGCGATAGAGGCCATAGGGGATGATGTGCTTGCGGCCCATGGTGCGCTCCTTCTCGAGGTCGCGCTCATTGGTGACCGCCATGCGGGTGATCGAGACCTCCATCGGCACTACCGGGTCGATAGAGCTGGCAAAGGCCATCTGCACCGGGCCACGCACCTGGCCGGAGTTGACCTCGGTGGTCATCACCGCACCGAAGGTGCGTACGTCGAAGAAGTTCCGGCACATCCATTCGGTCAGCGCACGAGCCTTTTCCACCTCCTTAGGCAGCTTCTTCGGCTCGGGCTTGATATCGAGCGCATCATAGGCCTTCTTGTGTTGGTTGTTGAGCACCGACTTCTCCTGCATATAGATGGCATAGCCGGCGTCTTCTTCCTTCTCCAGGGCAACGTAGTTGCGGATCTTCCGCTTGAGGCAGACATCGGTCACTAGGCCCTGGTTGGTCTCCGGATCGAGCCTTGGCAGGTTGCCGGCATCCGGATCACCATTGGGATTGCCATTGGTGACGTCAAACAGCAGCACAAATTCGTAGCGGTTCGTGATGGCACTCATTCTGACTCTCCCTGCTCGTCTTCTGCATTTTTAGCGGCGCTGTCTTTCTTGGCAAAGCGGGCTTGAGACTGATGGTAATAACCAATCGCAAAACGCCCCTGCTCTTCAATGCGCAAGCTCCTGGGGAACCTGTCGCCCAAACCGTCGATGATGGTGCCTATCTCGCCTTCGATCTTGTGCGCCAGCCCTCCCTTGTCCTTCTTGCGCATGTTCGACAAATGATGCTGAACATTACGCAACAGCATGGGGAAGACGCTGGCCGGCGTTGCCGAGGCAGCGCCGTAATATCGATCACGAATGGTGGCATTCACCTCGTTACCGAGCGCGCCGCGCTGAGCGCTTTCCAACTCGGCGAATAGCCTGCCCAGCAAGTAGCCGGGGTGGGTGGAATGAGGATCGAGACTCACGGGCACCTCCTGAGTGGTTGAGTTCGAATGCACCGCGAGGCGACCCTCGCGCGCGAGCACAGCCTTGCAGAGTGCGACTCGAATGCCGCTGATCTTGCCGTCATTGCGAAATCGCATGACGATATTGTTGAGAAGTGAGCGTGGGTAACGAGAGCCGGTAAGAATGGAGCGCATCAACTCTCCGGCTAGTTGAGGAAGAACGTCCTCAGCTTTTGGCCTGTCGCCATGAATGGGTGCCGTCTGCAGTGCAAGCCGCCACGCTCCCGGCGTCATACCTTTCCAAGGAGAAGGCTCTAGCGACATGTCTTGGTGGTGGTGGGCATAGTGCTGCGCCAGGTGCTCCAAACTATCGACATGCCAGAAGCGCACCGATAGGCGCGCCGCGTTGGGCGCCAATCCCAGCACGAAGAACTGGGTATCCGCTTCCAGCATGGGATCCAGTTCTGCCAAAAGGCGCCCCTCGGCGACCTGCTTCAGTAGGGTACCTAGCTTGGTGGCCTCCTGCTCGTCGCTGGGCGGTTCGTTGAGCATGGCAAAAAAGCCTTCGGCGGCCTCGGCATGCGCCGTGTCCCTGGCCTTGGCCCAGAACACCACCGTAGCATCGCCGATCTGCAGGCGCTGACGATTGTCGGCATCACCTCGAAGCAAATGATTCAGCGCCGTCGAATAGCCGAAGATGGCCGCCTTGGAGATCGAGGCGTTTTGATTCTTGCTGTAGCCGTAAGACTCATAGGCATCACTGTTGAACGAAACGAGCGATGCGCCAGACGACTGTGCATCCCTGACTCCCCGAATTGCGGGATGGTCGGTGCCCAACGGGGCGATCTCGCCGGTGATCAAGCACTGACCCGATACCCCTTCGCCACTTTCCAGCGCGGCGCCCCATAGCCGGCGCGCCTCCCTGTTTTCATGCAGGTACTGCCGCTGGCTATCGAGCCGGAATATGACATTGGTATCCAATACCTCTTCACTGTATCCGGGGAGTTCGGCGAGTTGCTCCGGCTTCCATTGATCGAGCAATCTCAGAAAGGCAACCAGATCGGGATCATCGTTCTCGCCGAACAGCGCCAGCTGGCGCGCCTTGAACGCCGCATGCTCATCGGCCAGGCGCTTGCCTTCTCCGGCAGAGACACCAAGGGCATAGGCAGTCTTGTCCCACAGCGGATAGGCGTGGATGCCCGAGGTGCGCCGCTTGTCCACAGGCATCTGACAAGGTCTCGGCCGTGGTTTCTTGCCGGTAGTGTCGCGCAGATCACCGATCTGTAACGGCTTTCCATCCTGGGAAAACACCAAGCAGAAGCTGACTTTCTCACTGCTGAAGCCTGGCAGCGGCACCTTCTCTTCTTCCGCCAGCCGCTGGTAGTAGTCATTGAGAGCCGTAAGGATCATGCCAGCGCCTCCTCGAAAGGCGGCACTTCGATCACGCCATCCAGCATACTGGCGCGAAAGAAACGCGGCGCCTTGCCATTGGCGAAGTCGATATCGTGCAGCATGTAGCCAAGGTCACGCTCACCGCTCAAGAGGTCATCAATGGCTGGCATAGCAGCATCGGCTTCGATCAGGGTAAAGCTAGCGGGAAACTCCCGTGTGCCCAGACACGGCATATGGAAGCACTGCCCCTGCCGGGCGCGGCGGTTGAAGATATCCAGATGCTTGCCGGGCGTATCGCTTTTGTCGGCACGCGAGGTGAACTCGAAGTGAGCCTCGATCACATAACCGACATCACGCAGGATCGTGGCAGCGCGCTGCTGACGGTTCTGGTCGACGAAGTAGGCCACATCGTCGACGCGCCCTGACTTCATCGCCTTGGTGACGATGGAAGCGGGCACCTTGCCCGCGACTTCGTTACGGCGCAGCGACTCGAAACGGATTGGCTTCAGCACATGGATGCGATCCACACACCAGCGAATCGCCGGTTTCCAGTGGATTGCCTCCAGGATGCCTCGTGCCGCAGACGGTGTGATCACATCGTAGGAGACGCGTTCGACCTTCATCTCGGGCCGTGTAAAGCAGGCCCGCTCCCCCCAGATATGCAGACGAACCCCATATGCCATCGTTGCGTCCTTTGGTAGAGATCCGCGCCCCGACAGGTCGGGGCGACAACAGTAAGTACAACTGATAGGTTTCTATCCACTCCCTCACATGAGCCAGCCCAACCAGATAGGTAGCGCTGCTACTGCCAGGGAGACCAAAAGCCAAATCCTTCTAGTGGGCGCTTCAAGCCTAATAACCGCTGCCCCCCACTCCATGGCCAGCAAGACTCGTCCTCTGCGAATACTACACAGCAGGATGAACTCTCTTGGGTCTCCCTGATGGTCGGGGGGCATGGCCTGCTCTCAGCTCAGTGTGGCTGTCCACAAGACTAGTCCCCTACTTGGCAAACATCCACTTCCTATCAGTTGTCCTTACAAAATCAAATTCTCCGTCTTCATATACGTGGGCTCGCTCCAGTTCAGCCCTAACCGCTCGTCATAGAGATCCTCGGTGACCAGCACCATAAATTGGTCGCCGAACTTGTCGGGCTCAATGGCCGCGATGGCTCCCACCCGCTCCAGCGCGACGAAGCCCTGCTGCGGCACTTGCACCGTATAGGGCTGCAGCTTGCGGGCGATACCCCCTACCCCCTCGGCATACGCTAGCTCCCTCAACGCATCCCGAACCTTGTCATCGAAAGGGATGATCACGGCACGCTGGTTGTTCTCGATCATGCGAAACTTCTGCTCAAGGATTTCGAAAGGAAGGCCTTCAAGACGGCCATCCTCGACCAACTTCAATAGGTCGTGCCGATCCAGCCGCTGCGGCCCCTGCTGCCAGTACAGCAGCCGAAAATAGGCCTCTATCGCCGCCAACGACAGGGGGTCGTCTCGGTGGTGCCTGAGCACTTCGACGGTGGCCTGGGCGAATTGCTTGAGCTCAGGCGGCGGAGCCCATTCGTCGTTGGCAGTGGCGAAGATGGCGACCTCGCTGTCCGACGTACTGCGCCTGCCCTCACGGTTACAGCGCCCGGCCGCCTGGGCGATGGAATCCAGTCCCGCCTCGGCGCGCAATACGCGCGGGAAGTCGACATCGACACCAGCTTCTATTAGAGATGTCGAAATTACTCGGCAGAACTGGCCATCTCCGAGGGCTAAACGTATCTCGGCCAGTACTTGGCGACGATGTACGGCGCACATCGAAGTGGTGAGGTGATAGGCACCGGGCCGATCCGCTATCGATTTGAACAGCGACCGCGCATGATGACGGTTGTTGACGATGCACAGCACCTGATCGGTCGCGAGCAGTTCATCGCGCAGCGCCTCATCGTCCAGCGGACCGATATGGCGCACGCTTACGCGTTCCAACTGGCGGTAGAGGCATTCGGGTTCCGGTGCCAGTTCCCTGAGATTACGCAAGCCACCGACGAAACTACGCTCGGAATCGTCGGTTTCTGCCAACGCCGGCTGGGTCGCCGTGCACAGCACGATGCTGGTTCGATAGTTCAACGCCAGTTCGTCCAGTGCCGCCACGCTGGGCCGCAGTAGCGGTAAGGGCATGGTCTGTGCCTCGTCGAGAATTACCACGCTACTTGCGATGTTGTGTAGCTTTCGGCAGCGCGAGGTTTTGGCGGCAAACAGGCTTTCGAAGAACTGTACCGCCGTGGTAACGATGATCGGCGCATCCCAGTTCTCGCTATCGCGGCGCAGCTTGTCGATGCTATGGCGGTCGCGATGATCGCCAGCATCGAAAGCGCTATGGTGCTCCAGTACCGCCGCCTTGCCGTGCTTCCCCAGGGCATCGCGAAACACCGCGGCGTTCTGCTCGACGATACTCGTAAACGGAATCACGTAGATCACCCGATCCATGCCGTGAGCGATGGCATGATCGAGAGCGAAAGCCAACGAGGTCAGCGTCTTGCCCCCACCGGTCGGCACTGTCAGCGAGAACCTGCCAGGCGGCAGCTCGGCTTGAGCGCGCACATGGGAGAGGATCTCACCACGCAGGCGATTGACGTCGCGGTCTGCCTTGAAGGTGGCCAGGTGCTGATTCAGAGCATCACGCAGCACGTCCAACGGCGGCCCGCCACCACGCGCGTGGGGCACGCCTTTCTCATGCACGGCATAGAAGGCCTCGGTATCGACAAAATCGGCATCGACCAGGCAGGAAAACACCATTCTCGCCAGGAAGGCATACTGAAAGTAGCCTCTGTCGCGACGCATCTGGAAGTGTGGTGGGGGCTCCAGCTCGCCGGGTAGGCCTATCTCCTGCTGCCATACCGGATCGAGCGTGGGCAGGTCCGCCTCCAGGCGCAGCTCCAGTGGTGTGCGCTCGCCGACATCGCGTCCATTGGCGAGCCCCGCATGGTGACCGGCGATCAGGTAGGCCAACAGGTGGCCAACCTGAGGATACGTCTCGATGGCGATATGCGCGCCGGCTGTGGAGTGATCCACTCGCTCCGGCGAACCCTCCAAGCGTCGCTGAAAGGGAAGGGTGTACTTGCCAACATCGTGGAGCAGTCCTGCAGCCTCACCCCAAGCGGGGGCTCCAAAACGGCTTGCTCGCTCAATGGCCAAACGTGCGACAGCCTTGAGATGATTTTCAAGGGACTGCCAGTCTGATTTATCTGGGTTGGAAGATGAGTGTGCGTAATGCATGCAACCCTGCCTTAGTCAGATAAAACTCAGTCCCTCCAGCTAAGCACCCCTAATCCCACTTCGCCACTCCTGATGATATGACCACCTTACTCTTCAACCCTGTCCTGATCCGGGTCATGATCAGTCGATGCTCATGGAAGGAGTCCTCATGCAAGAGAACACCTCTCTCCCCTGGGACACCCTGGCCCGCTACCGGCTGATCGAGATCCTGGCACTGTGGGAGGGGCGGGTGACGTCTTCGCATATCGGCCAGGCGTTCGGCATCGGGCGCCAGCAGGCGCAGAAGGTGCTCAAGCGCTATCGGGAACTGGTGCCCGCGAACCTGGTGTATGACGAGTCGCGCAAGGGATTCCTGCCCGCCGAGCACTTCTCGCCACACGTCACCCTCGGCCGGGTCGAAGAGTACCTACATCTGCTGGGGTCGGGTCAGGGGTTGGACTCGCCCTTCGCCGGTCTAGGGCTGGGGGCTGCGGATACCGAGTCGTTGCCCCTGCCCAGCCGCCAGGTGTCACCGGAAGTGGTACGCGAACTGGTCAAGGCATCGCGCCAGGGGCTGAGGCTGGAGGTGACCTATGCGTCGTTTTCCAGCCCGGCGGGGGAGGAGCGCATCATCGTGCCACATACCCTGGTGTTCGCTGCCGGGCGCTGGCATGTGCGTGCCTTCTGTGAGAAGCACCTTGCCTATCGGGACTTCGTGTTGAGCCGCTTCCGGGGAGTACCGGAGCCCTGTGGAGAGATGCTGGGGGCTCATGGCGGCCAGCATGACGAGAAGTGGCACACCCAGGTGGCCGTCAGGCTGATCCCCGACCGGCGGTTGCCCGATGCCGAGCGTGAGCTCCTCGCCATGGACTACGGCATGACGGAGGGTGAGCTGCTGCTGTATTGCCGAGGTCCGCTGGTGCTCTACGCCCTGCGGGAACTCGGGGTGAACCCGCATCACAGCGAACCCGACCCGCGCGCCCAGCAGATCGAGATCGCCAACCGCGAGGCGCTGGCCAGCTGGATCCGCTGGGATTGACCCCGGGGCCTTTTTACAAGTTTCTTGACGATAGCGGCACGTTCGCCGAACAAAAACGCCGCGGCCCGCCCCTAAGGGGTCAGACCCCAGCCGAGTTGCCGGCGTGTCATCGTGCACGAGGCGAGTGGATTCGCCGCCGCCGGGGTCTGACCCCCTAGGGCCTCCCAGCGCCGGCGGCCCACCGCCAGAACACTCTCGAGATACTGATTTTCCAGTAAGGCTCCTGGGGATTCCTCCGAGCCTGCCCCAGGACCTCCCGGCGCTGGCGGCCCGGCCGGATCGCCCGGTCGGTGAGAGTCTCCACCTTGCGATCCCCTGCCCCGCCTCGGCATGATGAGGCGCTACCGCCACCGGCCCTGCCGGTGCGCCTTTTCCGTGCCCCCTGACCAGGAGTCTCCATGTCGACCGTCTTCGCTCGCCTGAAGGAAGTGGCCTCGCCCAGCATCGGCCTGGGCTGCATGAACCTCTCCCATGCCTACGGCAGCCCGGTGTCCAAGCCCGAGGCGCTGCGCGCCCTGGATCAGGCGTTCGACATGGGCTATCGCCACTTCGATACCGCGACCCTGTACGGAAAGACGGCCAACGAGCGGCTGGTGGGCAAGGCCCTCGCGGGCAGGCGGAACCAGGTGCTGCTGGCCAGCAAGTGCGGCATGGCCTTCGATCCCGAGCTCGGCCGGAAGGTGATCGACGGGCGCCCCGAGACGCTGCGCCGGCAGTGCGAGGCGAGCCTTGCGCGCCTGGGCACCGACCACCTGGACCTCTACTACCTGCACCGCCTGGATCGCCGGGTGCCCATCGAGGAGAGCGTCGGGGCGCTGGGGCGCCTGGTGGAGGAGGGCAAGATCCGCGCGGTCGGGCTCTCCGAGGTCTCCGCGGCCACCCTGCGCCGCGCCCGGGCCGAGCACCCCATCGCCGCGGTGCAGTCCGAGTACTCGTTGTGGACCCGCAACCCCGAGATCGCGCTGATCGCGGCGTGCCGCGAGGCGGACACGGCGCTGGTGGCCTTCAGCCCCCTGGGGCGCGGCTTCCTGACGGGCACCATCACCGAGGTGGAGAGCCTGGAAGCGAAGGACATTCGCCGGAACATGCCGCGCTTCAGCGCCGAGAACCTGCCCCGCAACCTGCGCCAACTGGAGGCGGTGCGGGCGGTGGCCGCGGAGCTGGAGGTGACCCCCGCGCAGCTGGCGCTGGCCTGGCTCAGGGCGCAGGGGAACGACGTCATCCCGATCCCCGGCTCCCGCTCCGTGGCGCATATGCGCGAGAACCTGGCCGCCGAGGAGCTGAGCCTGGAGGCCGCCACCGTCACCCGCTTGAACGCCATGATGACGCCGGACCAGGTGGCGGGCGAGCGATACAGCGAGGCCCTGCAGAAGGAAATCGATACCGAGGAATTTGCCTAGGCCTTTGCCTGGCCCGAAACCAGCGCCCCCGCCTGCGGGCGGGGGCGTGCTGGTCGTCACCGAGAGTGCGGCAGTGCCGCGTCGGGCGGGAATCCGGCCCTGCTTCAGTTGTGGTCGACCAGCCCGGTCTCACCGGCCATTTCGGCACAGTGGGCGCAGCAAAAGATCGTGTCGTCGTGCTGCACCCCGTGCCCGACCACCCGGCAGCCGCACTGCACACAGGTCGGCGCCAGCTTGTGGATGGCGCATTCGAAGGAGTCGAAATCGAAGCTCTCACCGTCCTTGCTGACCGTGAAAGTGTTGTCGTATTGATTACCGCAAGTGGCACAGGTACCCATCACACACCTCCTGTCTTCGGCAAGTGAACCTGCACTCAAGCCCCGCCACCGCGACTTCCCACGCCGCGGCCTCCCCTGGCTCACCCTCAAGCCTAGTGGACAACCGGCGCGGCCGCGATCACTCCTCGACGGCGCGCGTGCCGGCACCCCACGGGCCCCGTTCATCGAGAGCGCCGGGAACCCCCAGGGGCCGCTCCCTCACAGCACCTCCGCCACCTCCTCGAAGGCCAGCCGCGGCGCCCGGGGGCGGGTCGCCTGCGGGTCGGCGACGCCCAGGTTGACCAGGAAGTTGCTCCGGTAGCGGCCGTCGGGGAAGAACTCCTCGTCGACCATGGCGTTGTCGAAGCCGCTCATGGGGCCGGCGTCCAGGCCCAGGGAGCGGGCGGCGAGGATCAGGTAGCCGCCCTGCAGGGTGGCGTTGCGCAGGGCGGTTTCACGCGCCTTGTCGGGGTTGGCGGCGAAGCGCTCGCAGGCATTGGGCGAGTGGGGGTACTGCGTCGGCAGGTGCTCGTAGAAGCGGGTGTCGGTGGCCACGATCACGGTGGCGGCGGCCCGGACGCTCTTGTCGCGGTTGCCCTCGGAAAGCGCCGGGACCAGCCGCGACTTGGCCTCGAGGCTGGTGACGAAGACATAGCGCGCCGGCTGGCAGTTCATCGAGGTGGGGCCCCACTTCAGCAGGTCGTAGAGCCGCCGCCAGGTGGCCGGGTCGACGGGCTCGTCGAGAAAGTCGTGGGCGGTGTGCGCCTCTCGAAAGAGGGTATCGAGGGCAAGGTCGTCGAGAGACGGGCGCATGGGGTCCTCCTCGTGGCTGCGCCCCTCGACTCTACGACATCCGCCGGTGAGCGGTCACTTCCGCGCCCGGCGGTGTCGGCTCGCGAGCCAAGCGATGAAGGGGCTCTCGCCGTCGGCGAACCGGTGACGGCCACGCCGCCCGGACGGCCCGCCGGTGCTACGCTTGGAAGGCCCACCCCTGCCCATCGGAGACCACCATGCCATCGACTCGCCTGCTTGCCTGCCTGCTGGCCCTGCTGCTGACCGGGCTTGCCGCCCCGACCCTGGCCCAGACGCCCGGGCAGGAGTTGCAAGCCTACGAGGACGCCCTGGCCCGGGGCGAGCGCCACGCCAACCTCTGGCAGGCGGGCTGGACCGGGGTCTATGCCACCAGCCTGGCGGTGAACGCCTGGCAGGCCAGCGAGGCGAGCGACCGCGACGACCGCTACGACGCCCGGGTGGGGGTGGTGAAGTCCGCCCTGGCGCTGGGCGGCATGTTCCTGGATCGTCAGCCGCACCCCCGGGCCCATCGCGAGCTGCGTGACGGTGGGGGCGATATCGAGAGCGCCCGCCGGCTGCTCGAGGCCGTGGCCGAGGAGGAGCGCCAGCGGCGCAGCCTGGAGGCCCGCCTCGGCTCGCTGGCGGTAAACGCCGCGGCGGGGCTACTGATCGCCGTGGGCGATGGCCGCGAGCGCGACGGGGCGATCAACTTCGCCACCGGCATGCTGGTCAGCGAGCTGCAACTGCAGACCCAGCCGCGCCAGGCCACGTCGGCGGTGAACCGCTTCCAGCCGGCGCGGGTGTCGATCGGCGATATCCATCTCGAGGGCGAATACGCCTTCCTGGTGGGACCCAACCAGCTGGGGGTGGCGCTGCGCTACTGAGCCAGCCGCCGCGGCTCGAGTCGCCAGGCATTGGAAGCATCCGCACAAATGTTATGATATAACATACCTAACATCGTCTTCCGGATGCTCCGATGCTCGATACCCTGCTGTGGTGGTTCACCTCGCCGCTGGACTATGCCTTCATGCGGCGCGCCCTGGCCGCCTGCATCACCCTGTCGCTGACCGCGCCGGTCATCGGCGTGCTGCTGATCCTGCGCGGCCTGAGCCTGATGGGCGAGGCGCTGTCGCATGCCATCCTGCCCGGCGTGGCCGTGAGCTTCCTGCTGGCGGGCTTCTCGCTGCCGCTGATGATGCTCGGCGGACTCGCCGCCGGTCTGGCCACGGTCGCCGTGGCCGGCAGCATCTCCACCATCAGCGGGCTGCGGGAGGACGCCGCCATGGCCAGCCTGTTCCTGGTCGCCATGGCGGCCGGGGTGATGGTGATGTCCCTGTCGGGGTCGCCGCTGGACCTCGGCCACGTGCTGTTCGGCTCGATCCTCGCCGTCGACACGCCCACCCTGCTGCTGGTGGGAGTGGCGAGCAGCGTGGTGCTGGCCACCGTGGCGGTCGCCTTCCGGGCCCTGGTGGTGGAGTGCCTCGATCCCACCTTCCTCACCCTGCAGGGCCGGCACGCCGGGTGGTTTCATGCCCTGTTCATGGCGCTGGTCGTCGCCAGCCTGGTGATCGGCTTCCAGACCCTGGGCACCCTGATGGCCGCCGGGCTGATGCTGCTGCCCGCCGCCGTGGCCCGCTACTGGAGCCAGCGGCTCGAGGGCATGATCGCCATCGCTGTGGGCGTCGCGCTGGCGGCCAGTGTGGTCGGCCTGCTGGCGTCCTATCACCTGGGCTTGCCCAGCGGGCCCAGCATCATCCTGCTCGCCGGTGCGGGCTACCTGGTCTCGCTGCTGGCCGCCCCCCGCGGGATACTGGGGCGGCGGCTTGCTCGACCGCGACACCGAGCTGCGACATGAGCCCGCGGGGCGGTGCCATTTCTCCCCGGATGCGGGATACTGCCGTCCCGGGCGGCCATCTGCCCGGGAAAATGATCGCCGTGAGGCTGTGCTCGCGTCGCGCATTTGTTATGTTATATCTTATTCCTGATACCCGGAGGAGCCGTGTCATGGCACACCGCTCACACACCCACCGGCATCGCCCGGAGGGGCCCTGTCATTTCTCGCTGATGTCGCTGTCCGCCACGCGCCGGCTGCTGCTGGCGACGATACCGCTCGCCCTGCTGTGGCTGACGGTATCCTGGGCGGCGGGGTGGTGGTCCTGATGTCCCGGGCAGCATCGACCCGACTGCGCCTGCACGACCTGCAGCTCGCCCAGGGCAACCGCACCGTGCTCGAGCATGTGGAGGGCAGCTTCCGCGACGGCGCCATCACTGCACTGATCGGTGCCAACGGCACCGGCAAGAGCACCCTGATCCAGGGCATCATGGGCATGCTCAAGCCGATCACCGGCCGTGTCGAGTGCTCGGTGCCCAAGGAGCGGCGCGCCTGGCTGCCCCAGCAGCTGGCCCTGGACCTCAGCTTCCCGATGAGCGTGGAAGAGCTGGTGATGACCGGCAGCTGGCCCAGCCACGGGGCGCTGACGGGCTACTGCGCCTCGCACTATCGTCGCGGCCGCGAGATCATGGCGCGCCTGGGCATCTCCCACCTGGCCCACCGCCCGCTGGGCGAGCTGTCCGGTGGCCAGCGCCAGCGGGCGCTGATCGGCCGCACCCTGATGCAGGAAGCCGAGCTGCTGCTGCTCGACGAGCCCTTCGCCAACGTCGATGCCGAAACCGTCGACGTGCTGATGACCGTGCTGCGCGACATGGCCCGGGCCGGCGCCACCATCATCGTGGTGCTGCACGACATGGAGCAGCTCTCCCGGCTGGCCGACGAGGTCGTGGTGCTCGCCGGCGGCCATGTGCAGTGGTCGTCCCCCGACGCCATCCTCAAGACCCAGGCGCCGTTCCCGGCGGCCGCCTCGCTGTCGATCGCGATTCCGGGGGTCGGCACATGCTAGCGCTGCTCCAGGAGTGGCTGATCGCCCCCTTCGACTACGGCTTCATGCGTCGCGCCCTGGTCGCCGGCCTGGCCCTCTCCCTGGCCGCCCCGCCCATGGGCGTGTTCCTGGTGCTGCGCGGCATGAGCCTGATCGGCGATGCCATGGCCCACGCCATCCTCCCCGGGGTGGCGCTGGGGTTCCTGGTCGCCGGCTTCTCGCTGCCGATCATGAGCCTCGGCGGCGTGCTCTCCGGGCTGCTGGTGGCGGTGCTGGCGGGCAGCGTGTCGCAGATGACCGGCCAGCGCGAGGACGCCGCCATGGCCAGCTTCTTTTTGATCTCGCTGGCCGCCGGGGTGATGCTGGTCTCGTTGGGCGGCAGCAGCGTCGACCTCACCCATGTGCTGTTCGGCTCGATCCTCGCCGTGAACAGCACCGCGCTGGTCCTGATCGCCGCCATCAGCAGCCTGATCGTGGTGATCCTCGCGGGCATCTTCCGCGCCCTGGTGGTGGAGTGCCTCGACCCGCTGTTCCTGCGCGGCCAGGGGGTCCACGGCGGCCTGGTCCACGGCATCTTCCTCGGCCTGGTGGTGCTCAACCTCACCGCCGGCTTCCAGACCCTGGGCACGCTGATGGCCGTGGGCCTGATGATGCTGCCGGCCACCGCCGCACGTTTCTGGAGCAAGCGCCTGGAGGGGCTGATCGGCGTCGCCATCGGCATCGCCATGGTCGCCAGCAGCGGCGGCCTGCTGCTCTCCTACCACCTCGGCATCCCCTCCGGCCCGGCGATCATCCTGCTGGCCGGCATCGGCTACATGCTCTCCGCCCTGTTCGGGCGATACCACAGCCTGCTGGCGCGCCAGCGCCGGCAGGCCGCACCGCTGGGCGCCCCCGAACCCCACTGACCAGCGTGACCGACCCCCACTGACATCATTCCAAGGAGCCCTTGCATGTTGCGTTCCCTCAGACCCTCCGCCCTGGTGATAGGCGCGTCCGCCATGCTGGCACTGCCGGCCGCCTTCGCGGCCGAACGCCCCCAGGTGATCGCCAGCTTCAGCATCCTCGCCGACATGGTCGAGAATGTCGGCGGTGAGCACGTCGACGTCATGTCGCTGGTCGACCCCGACAGCGATACCCACGTCTACTCACCGAGCCCCGGCGACGCCAGGGCCCTGGCCGACGCCGACCTGGTGGTGTTCAACGGCCTGCGCTTCGAGGGGTGGATGGAGCGACTGATCGACTCAAGCGACTATGCCGGGCCGCGGGTGGTCGCCAGCGAGGGCGTCGACGAGCTGGGCTACCCTGGCCACGCGCCTGATCAGGCCCACGGCCATGACGACACTCCCGATGAGCATGGCCATGACGATCACGGCCATGACCACGATGATGACGACCACGGGCATGACGAGCATGGGGACGAGGGCCATGACGATCACGCCCAGGATGATCACGACCACGGCGACCGGGATCCCCACGCCTGGCAGGACCTGGCCATGGCCCAGGTCTACGTGGTCAATATCCGCGACGGCCTGATCGAGGCCGACCCGGCCAACGAGATCGCCTACAACGAGAACGCCGAACGCTACCTCAACGAGATCGAGGCCACCGAGGAAGAGATCCGCGAGTTGCTCACCGAGATTCCCGACTCCACCAGCGTGATCACCGGCCACGACTCCTTCGGCTACTTCTCCAATGCCTACGGCCTGCGCTTCCTCTCGCCGGTGGGGCTCTCCTCCGAGGCCGAGCCCAGCGCCGCCGACATGGCACGGCTGATCGACGTGATCCGCGAGCAGAACGTCCAGGCGCTGTTCCACGAGAACATGACCAGCCCGGCGATCATCAATCAGCTCGCCGAGGAGACCGGCCTGCCCATCGCCGGCACCCTCTACGCCGACGCCCTGGCCGCCGAGGGCGAAGCGAGCACCTATCTGGGCATGATGCGCCACAACGCCAAGACCCTGCATGACGCCCTGGCCGAGCCGGGCCACGACGATGACGGCGATGACGATCACGGCCACGATCACGACGATGGTCACGGCCACGACGAGGACAACCACGGCCATAGCCACTGATCCTCGTCCCCGACGACGGTTTCCGGCGCCACCTTCGGGTGGCGCCTTTTTTGTGGGACCATCGAAGCCTGAACACGATGGGAGCCCCTCATGCTCGAGTTCCGCCAGGTCCACAAGGCCTACGCCACGCCCCAGGGGCCGTTGACGGTGCTGGATGGCATCGACCTGACGCTGGACGCCGGGGCGAGCCTGGCGCTGATGGGCGAGTCGGGCAGCGGCAAGTCGACCCTGCTGCACCTGGCCGCGGGGCTCGACCTGCCCGATGCCGGCGAGGTGCGCCTCGCCGGCCGCGCGCTCTCGACGCTTGCCGAGCCCGCCCGGGCCCGGCTGCGCCGCGAGGCCCTGGGCCTGGTGTTCCAGCAGTTCCATCTGGTGCCGAGCCTGAACGTCGCCGACAACCTGCGCCTGCAGGCGCGCCTGGCCGGCCGCGAAGAGGCCGCCTGGTCGGCCGAGCTGGTCGCGCGCCTGGGGTTGGCCGGGCTGGAGAAGCGCTACCCGGAGCAGCTCTCCGGCGGCCAGCAGCAACGCCTGGCCATCGGCCGCGCCCTCGCCCCGCGCCCCGCCCTGCTGCTCGCCGACGAACCCACCGGCAACCTCGACGAGACCACCGCGGACGAGGTGCTCGCGCTGCTGCTCGCCCTGGTGCATGACGCCGGCAGCGCGCTGCTGGTGGTGACCCATAGCCCCCGGGTGGCGGCGCCGCTAGACCGTTGTCTGCGCTTGTCCCATGGCCGGGTAGATGACGCCTCGAGCGAGCGACATGACCCGGCGTGACTGGCTGTTTCGTTCGGGCGTGCTCATCGCTGCGGCGCTGAGCACGATCCTGGTCTGGCTGGTGCTGGGGCAGCTGGGCATGCCCGACTCCCTGTCGCCCGACGCCCTGTCGCGGTGGTTGAACGGCCGCGGCGCGCTGGGGCCGCTGCTGCTGGTGGCCCTCATGGTGCTGACGGTGGTGGTCGGCCCCCTGCCCACGCTGCCGGTCACAGCCGCCTCGGGGCTGGCATTCGGCATCATTCCCGGGGTCATGCTCTCGGTGACCGGCGCCCTGAGCGGGGCACTGATCGCCTTCTTCCTCGCCCGGCTACTGGGGCGTGACCTGTTGCGCGAGCGGTTCCGGGACAATCCGCTGTTCGGTACGCACGGCTCGCAGCGGCTGCTCTTCGTCACGGTGCTGCTCACCCGCCTGATTCCCATCTTTTCCTTCGCCCTGATCAGTTACGCCGCCGGCGTGACCGCCATCCGGGCATGGCGTTTCGCCCTGGCCTCGGTCATCGGCATGCTGCCGATGACCGTGGTATTCGCCAGTCTCGGCCATGCGTTCGAGCTCCATCCCCTGCTCAGCACCACGGCGGCCGTCACGATCCTCACCGTCATGGCCCTGCTGCCCTGGTACCTGAGGCGCCACCGCCGATCGCGACTGGCCAGGTGGCTGCATCTCGACTAGTCCTCTGCGGGCTCGCCGGTCGGCGGGAGGTGGCAGGGCGTCGAGAGCGCGCGGCGCCTGCCACTCCCCGCCTCGCCGCTTCTGTGAGACGATGCCGGCACAAGGGGCCACTGGGCCCCGGTCGAACCTCACCCTCGTGCCCCCATGCTCACCACCCTGGCCACCCTGCTCTCGCACTATCGCCGCCACCCCGGCCAGTTGGCCATGCTGCTGCTGGGGCTATGGGTGGCCAGCGCCCTGTGGAGCAGCGTGCAGGCGATCAATGCCTCGGCCCGCGACAGCTACGCCCGCGCCGAGGCGCTGTTCTCCACCGGGATGGACCGTCTCGAGCGCCGCGACGGCGCCCCGCTGACCCGCGACGACTTCCTGGCCCTGCGCCGGGCCGGGCTGCCGGTGTCGCCGCTGCTCGAGGGCGAGCTGGAGGCCGCCGACGGCACCCGGCTGACGGTGATCGGCATCGACCCGCTGACCCTGCCCGGCGACAGCGCCTTCGCCGCGGCGGGCAGTCCCGGTGAACTGACGGATTTTCTCACCCCGCCGTGGCAGACCCGCCTGGCCCCGGACACCCTGCCGGCCCTGGGCGTTGCGGCCCGCGACGCCGCAGGCGCCACCCCCGTCCTCGACGGCCGGCGGCTGCCGCCCCTGGCCCCGGCCCCCGCGCTGCCCCCCGACACCCTGGTGATGGATATCGCCGCCGCCGCAGCCCTGCTCGACACCGGCGAGACGCTCACGCGGCTGGTCACCGCCGCCGACGCCCTGGCCGAGGCGCCGGACGGCCTGGTCCTGTCCCGGGCGACGACCCTGGTTTCGCCGGGCCAGCTCACCGAGAGCTTCCATCTCAACCTCACCGCCATGGCGCTGCTGGCCCTGGTGGTCGGGCTGTTCATCGTCCAGGCGGCGCTCGGCCTGGCCCTGGAGCAGCGCCTGGGCATGTTGCGCACCCTGCGCGCGCTGGGCGTGCCCGGCCGCCGCCTGGTCGGCCTGCTGCTGCTCGAGCTGGTGCTGCTGGGGTTCCTCGGCGCCCTGGCCGGCATCGTCAGCGGCGTCTGGCTGGCCCGGGTTCTGCTGCCGGACGTCGCCGCCACCCTCGACAGCCTCTACGGCGCCGGGGTGGCGGCCGAGCTGCAGCTGCCCTGGCACTACTGGCTCGGCGGGCTGGCGGTGACCCTCGGCGGCCTGCTGCTGGCCGGCAGCGGCGTGCTGTGGCGGGCCGCCCGGCTCGGCGTGCTGGGCCTCGGCCAGGCCCAGGCCTGGCGCACCGGCTACCACCGCCAGCTGCGGCTGATGGCCGCCGCCGGTGCCGCCTGCGCCCTGGCCGGGCTGGCGCTGTGGGCCTGGCTTGTGCGCCAGCCGCCCGGCGAGGGGCTGCTGGCCGGCTTCGGCCTGATGGCCATGCTGCTGCTCGCCAGTGCGCTCTGGCTGCCGCCGCTGCTGGCGCTGGGCCTGGCCGGGCTCGCGCGCCTCGCCCGGCGACGGGCCCTGCTCCAGTGGGGCCTGGCCGACCTGCAGCTGCAGCTGCCGCGCCTGGCGCTGGCGATGATGGCGCTGCTGATCGCGCTCTCCGCCAACCTGGGGGTGAGCAGCATGGTGGGCGGCTTTCGCCTGACCTTCCTCGACTGGCTGGACCAGCGCCTGGTGGCGGACCTCTATCTGCGCCCGCCGGCGGAGCGCTACGACGAGATCCACGCCTGGCTCGCCGACCGGCCGGAGGTCGACGAGCTGCTGGCCACCCGGCGCACCGAGGCCACCCTGCGCGACGCCGGCGGCGACGCCCCCGGGCCCCTGCCGGTCGGCCTCTACGGCATCACCCCGGGCGAGCGGCTCGTGACGAGCTGGCCGCTGCTGGCGACCCGGGAGGGGCGCGAGTCGGCCTGGCAGGCCTTCCGCGAGGGTGGGGCCTTCATCAACGAGCAGCTCGCCATCGCCACCGGGCTGGCGCCGGGCGACCGGATCACCCTCGACGCCACGGGCCGCCGCGAGACGCTGACCGTGGCCGCCATCTACCCCGACTACGGCAACCCCCGCGGCGAGGTGCTGCTGGCCACGCCGCGCCTCGCCGAGCACTACCGGGCGCCGCCGGGCTCGGTGGGCATCGCGCTGCGCGCCGACGCCGACGAGGCCGCCCTGCGCGGCGCCCTCACCGCCCGCTTCGGCGCGGACAGCGACACCCTGCTCGATCAGAGTGAGGTGAAGCGCCTCTCCACCGACATCTTCGAGCGCACCTTCACCATCACCCGGGCGCTGAGCACCCTGACCCTCGCCGTGGCGGCGCTCGCGCTGCTCGCCAGCCTGCTGGCCCAGGCCCGGGAGCGCCGCCGCCAGTTGGCGCCGCTCTGGGCGCTGGGCGTGCCGCGCAGGCGCCTGGTGGGCAGCCAACTCGCCCAGTTGGGTGGCGCGGCGCTGGCCACCGGCCTGCTCGCCGTGCCGCTGGGCATCACCGTCACGGCGGGGCTGGTGAAGGTGATCAACGTGGCCGCCTTCGGCTGGCGCCTGCCGCTGTCGCTGTTTCCCGGCGAGATCCTGCTGACCCTGGCCACCGCCGTGGCGGTGGCGCTGCTGGCCACCGTGCTGCCGGCCCTGGCGCTGTGGCGCATCCCGCCCCGCGCCCTGCTGGCCGAGGAGGAGGCCACATGACGCTCAGGGACATGCTGCCGGGCCTGCTGGTCGTGCTGGCGCTCGTCGGCTGCGGGGGCGAGCCGCCGCCCGGCGAGACGCCCGGTTTCGCCGGGCTCGGCGAGGCAAGCGAAGGCTTCGTGCCGGCGAGCCCCGGGATGACGCTGCGCTTCCCCGAGGATCATGGCCCCCACCCCGCCACCCGCATCGAGTGGTGGTACCTCACCGCCAACCTGAAGGACGAGGCCGGCGAGCCGCTGGGGCTGCAGTGGACACTGTTCCGCCAGGCCCTGGCTCCCCCGCCAGAGGCGCCGCCGGAAGAGCGTCCCGCGCCCGCCCCCTGGGCCACCGACCAGCTGTGGATGGCGCATATGGCGGTCTCCCGGGGCGCCACCCACCGGGTCGCCGAGCGCTTCGCTCGCAGCCACTCCCGGCAGGCCGATGGCCAGGCCGGCGTCCGGGCCCAGCCCTTTGCCGCCTGGCTCGACGACTGGCGGCTCGAGAGCCGGGTGGACGATCCCGACGCCGATACCTTCGAACGGCTAACCCTGGTCGCCCACCAGGATGACGCGCACGGCGGCTTCGGCTACCGGCTCGAGCTCACCGCCGAGGGGCCGCTGGTGCTGCACGGCGAGGCCGGGTTCAGCCAGAAGACCGCCGACGGCCAGGGCTCGATGTACTACAGCCAACCCTTCTGGCGCATCGAGGGGGAGGTGATGCTCGACGGCGAGACCCGCGCGGTCAGCGGCCGCGGCTGGCTCGACCGGGAGTGGAGCAGCCAGCTGCTCGAGCCCGAGCAGAGTGGCTGGGACTGGGTAGCACTGCATCTCGACAGCGGCCACAAGCTGATGGCCTACCGGCTGCGGGGCGGTGGCGAGGCCGGCGGCGACTTCCTGTTCGGCAATGTGATCGCACCCGACGGCGCTGCCACCCCGGTCGCTCAGGGAGGACTGCGCCTGACGCCACTGAGCACCAGCCTCGTCGCCGGCCGCGAGCTGCCCACCCGCTGGCGGCTCGAGCTGCCGGCCCAGGGGCTCGACCTGGTGGTCGAGGCGCGCCACAGCGAACGCTGGATGGCCACCTCGGTGCCCTACTGGGAGGGCGAGGTGACGGTCAGCGACCATGACAGCGACGAGGCCCTGGGCGAGGGCTATCTGGAGATGACGGGGTACTGACCGATGAACCTGCTGGATGCCATGACCGCCTTCGTTCGGGTCGCCGAGCTGGGCAGCTATACCCGCGCCGCCGAGGCGCTGGACCTGTCGCGCACCCGCGTGTCGCGCCAGGTGATGGATCTGGAGGAGCACCTGGGGGTGCGCCTGCTGCAGCGCACGACGCGTCGCCTCCACCTCACCGAGGCCGGCGAGCGCTACCTGGCCCGGGCCCTGGGCATCCTGCAGGCGCTGGAGGAGGCCGAGGCCGAGGTCGGGCGCGGTGCCAGCGAGATCCGCGGCCGGCTGCGGGTCAACGGCCCGATGAGCTTCGGCACTCGCTACCTGGCCCCGCTGGTGGCCCGCTTCATGGTGGAACACCCGGCCCTCGAGGTGCGCCTCGACCTCAACGACCGCCGGGTCGACCTGCTCGAGGAGGGCTACGACCTGGCGATCCGCATCGGCAGCCTGCCCGACTCCAGCCTGGTGGCCCGCCGCCTGACCCGCTGCCGCCTGCTGCTGTGCGCCTCGCCCGGCTACCTGGCCGAGCATGGCGAGCCGCGCGACCTGGCGGAGCTGGAGCGTCACCGCTGCCTGCGCTACCGCTCCGGCCACAGTGGCACCGACTGGCAGTTCGGCGGCAGCGACCTCAGCGTGCGGGGCCCGCTGGAGAGCAACAACGGCGACGTGCTGACCCAGGCCGCCGAGCTGGGGCTCGGTATCGTCCAGCAGCCGAGCTTCCTGGTCACCGAGAGCGTCCGCAGCGGCCGCCTGGTGCCGATCCTGTCCCATGAACCCCCGGTGACCCTGGACATCCACGGGCTCTACCCCGCCCGCCGCCACCTCCCGGCCAAGGTCGAGCACTTCCTGGAGCTGCTGGCCGAGGCCTGGGGGGAGCCACCCCATTGGGAACGGGAACTGGGGTTGGGGCTGGAATAAGGGGAGCAGCGGCGGTAGCCGGCGCCAGCGACTGCCCCATAAATCGCAACAGTCATTTGCGAATCACGCAGATTATCTCCGTGCAGGTGTCGAGTAGAGTGACAACCATCAACGGCACACAACACAACATTCCTGACGGAGATCATCACCATGACGACCCAAACTGCCGCCCTGACCCGGGCCAACGACCTGCAGCCCCACGCCATCGCCCTGCTGCGCATCGCGCTCGGCGTCATGACCCTGGCCCATGGCCTGATGAAGGTCTTCCTCTTCACCGTTCCCGGCACCGTGGGCTACTTCGAGTCCCTGGGGCTGCCCGGCTTTCTCGCCCACCTGACCATCCTCGCCGAGGTGGGCGGCGGCCTGGCGCTGATCCTCGGCCTCTACACCCGCTGGATCAGCCTGGCGCTGGTGCCGGTGCTGCTCGGCGCCGCCTGGGTCCACCTGGGCAACGGCTGGGTGTTCTCCAACGAAGGCGGCGGCTGGGAGTTCCCGGTGTTCTGGGCCATCGCCCTTCTGGTGCAAGCCGGCCTCGGCAGCGGTAGCCTGACCCTGAGCCGCCGCTTCGCCTGAGCCACTCGAGTCACCCTGCGCCTGCCCATCCTGGGCAGGCGTACCCCGTTCACAGGAGTCTCCCCATGTTACCCAGCCTGTTTATCTCCCACGGCTCCCCCATGCTGGCGCTGACGCCGGGGCCGGCCAACGACTTCCTGCGCGAGCAGGGCAAGCACTACCGCCCCTCGGCCATCGTGGTGGTCTCGGCCCACTGGGAGAGCCGCCAGCTGCTGGTGAGCACCAGCGCCCACCCCGAGACCATCCACGACTTCGGCGGCTTTCCGCGGGAGCTCTACGAGTGCCAGTACCCCGCCCCCGGCGAGCCGGAGCTGGCCAGGCGCCTGGCCCGGGAGCTCAACGCCGTGCCGGTGGCGCGCGGTCTCGACCACGGCGCCTGGGTGCCGCTGTCGCTGATGTTCCCCGAGGCGAACATCCCGGTGGTGTCGCTGTCGCTGCCCACCACCTGGTCCAATGCCGAGCTGGTCGAACTGGGCGAGAAGCTCGCCGCGCTGCGCGAGGAGAACGTGCTGGTGATCGGTTCAGGCAGCCTGACCCATAACCTGAGCGAGATGCAGGTGCAGGGCACGCCGATGCCGCCCTGGGTCGGCGAGTTCATCGACTGGGTGCACGAGAAGCTGACCACCGCCGACCGCGATGCCCTGCTCGCCTGGGAGCAGGCCCCCCACGCCCGCGAGAACCACCCCACCCCCGAGCACTTCCAGCCGCTGCTGGTGGCGCTGGGCGCCGGCGGCCCGGCACAGCGCCTGCACCACAGCATCGAGCACGGCGTGCTGGCCATGGATGTCTACGCCTTCGCCTGACCCCATGGCGCGTTACCCATCGCCTTGGTGCCGGGCCCGGAAGTGCTGCTCGCCGGGCGCCACGTCGTTGCGCACCGCGGCCAGCAGCTCGGCATCCAGGCCGGGATCGTCGAGGGCCAGCAGCCCGCATTGCGACAGCGCCTGGCGCAGGCCCACCTGCTCGTCGAGTCGCTCGTAGAGGACCCGCACGCAGCACGGCATGCGCTCGCTGTTGTCCGCCACGCCGAGCTTGAGCCCGGTGAGCCGGGTCACCTGGCTCCGGAAGCTCGGGAAGAGGATGGTCTGGGTGACCTCGTGGCCGTTGAGGGTCTCGTGATCCACCAGGAAGATCCGGTCGGCCAGCCTGACGACCACGCCCCGGTAGCGGTTGTGGAAGGGCCGGCTATTGGCCGGGGTCTGCATGCGCTCGGTGCGCTGGTAGACGATACCGCTCTCGCGCTCCTCCAGGCACACCAGGGTGCGGATCAGGTGCCCGGGGCGTGACATCGAGTGGTAGTACTCGAAGTAGCACCCCAGGTAGCGCGCCATGCCCTCGCGGCCACGCTCGAGCAGCTCATCGGGCCACGCCACGCCGCCGCCCCTGGGTGACCCCCGGGCCGCACGGCCCGCCTGCACCAGGGTGCGGAAGTCGTCGTGGGGCAGATAGAGCTCATGCTCCTCCACGCCGAAGAAGGCGCAGACGCGTCCCATGGCGGCATGCCTGGGCCGGTAGCGCCCCGTCAGGTACCGGTTGAACTGGGCACGATTGATCTCCAGCCGCCGGCACACCTCGGCGATGGAGGGGTAGTAGCTGCACAGCAGCCGCAGGTTGGCGACGAAATCGTCATGCATGTGGAGGGCTCCCAGTGCGCCACGCAGGGTGGTGCAGTCTGATGCACTCACCTTGGCGGATAGTGCACTGGAGTGCAACGCAGCGCCAAATCCCACGGCGCCTCGCGGCTGCTTCAATCGTCTCACGCTCTCAACAACACAACAGCGGAGACGTACCATGCTTGATCTTCTCAATGAGCTCCTGTGGGGCAAGATACTCCTCGTACTGCTGGTGGCCGTCGGTGTCGGCTTCACCATCGCCTCCCGATTCGTCCAGTTTCGCTACTTCGGCCGTATGTTCCGGATCCTCGGGGCCAGCCAGGCCTTCCGGCGCGACAAGCATGGCCACCTCAGCTCTTTCCAGGCGCTGGTGCTGTCGGTCGCCGGCCGGGTCGGCGGCGGCAACATCGCCGGGGTCGCCGTGGCCATCACCCTGGGCGGCCCGGGCGCCATCTTCTGGATGTGGCTGGTCGGCCTGATGGGCATGGCCACGAGCTTCCTGGAGTGCACCCTGGCCCAGACCTACAAGCAGGCCGAGGCCGGCGGCACCTACCGCGGCGGGCCGGCCTACTACATCGTCAAGGGGCTGGGTCGGCGCTGGGGCTGGCTGGCGGGCCTCTATTCCGTGCTGCTGCTGCTCACCTTCGGTTTCGCCTTCACTGCCCTGCAGTCCTATGCCGTGGCCACCTCCTTCGGGGACGCCTTCGGCGTGCCGGTGCTCTACAGCGGCATCGCCCTGGCCATCCTGGTCGGCCTGATCATCTTCGGCGGCATCAAGCGTATCGCGCGAATCTCCGAGGTGCTGGTGCCCTTCATGGCCGTCGGTTACCTGCTGGTCGCCCTGATCGTGGTGGGCATGAATATCGACAAGCTGCCGGGGGTGATCGCGCTGATCGTCAACAGCGCCTTTGGCCTCGAGCCGGCGGTGGGTGGCGGCATCGGCGCGGCCATCATGATGGGCCTCAAGCGCGGCCTGTTCTCCAACGAGGCGGGCCTGGGCAGCGCCCCGAACGTGGCCGCCGTGGCCTATGTCCCTCACCCGGCCAACCAGGGCATCGTGCAGGCCTTCTCGGTGTTCATCGACACCCTGATCATCTGCTCCGCCACCGCCTTCCTGATCCTGCTCAGCGGTGCCTATGTGCCGGGCAGCGGCGAGAACGTGGCGGGCATCGCCCTGACCCAGGCGGCGCTGGCCGATCATGTCGGCGAGTGGGGCAGAAGCTTCGTCAGCGTGGCGCTGCTGCTGTTCGCCTTCAGCACCATCCTCTACAACTACTACCTCGGCGAGAACAGCCTCAACTTCTTCAGCCGCGACAACCGTAAGCTGTTCAATGCCTTCCGCGTGGCCATCGTGCTGCTGGTGTGCTGGGGCGCTACCACCGACCTGAGCACGGTGTTCGGCTTCGCCGACGTCACCATGGGCCTGCTGGCGGTCGCCAACCTGGTCGCCCTGATCCTGCTGTTCAAGCCCGGGCTGCGCATCCTCAGGGATTTCGACGACCAGATCCGCCAGGGCATCGACCAGCCGATCTTCGACGCCAGCCGGCACCCCGAGCTCGATCTGGATCCGCGCGCCTGGGAGCTCGAGCCCGAGGACCTCGAGCGCCTGCAAGCTCGCGCCCCCGGCCAGCCGGCAAGCGCCGGCGACTGAACCGCCACGGCCTGCCGGCCCTGCCTTCCCGGCAGGGCTGGCCCCCCTGTCCCTTACCGGTGGAAGCTTCATGACGACACGTTTGGAACACGACCTGCTGGGCGAAATGACACTGCCCCAGGACGTCTGGTACGGCATCCAGACCCAGCGAGCCCTGGACAACTTCAGGATCACCGGCGTCCCCATCAGCCATTTCCCCGAGCTGGTGCGGGCCCTGGCGATGGTCAAGGCGGCCGCCGCCCACGCCAACCAGGCGGTGGGCACCCTCGAGCCGCACAAGGCCGAGGCGATCCAGGCCGCCTGCCAGGACATCATCGACGGCGCCCTGCACGACCAGTTCGTGGTCGACCTGATCCAGGGCGGCGCCGGCACGTCCACCAACATGAACGCCAACGAGGTCATCGCCAACCTGGCGCTGAGCAAGCTGGGCCACGCTCGGGGGGAGTACCGCCACCTCCACCCCAACGACGACGTCAATCGCGCCCAGTCGACCAACGACGCCTACCCCACGGCGGCCTGCCTGAGCCTGCAGTTCGCCGCCGAGCCGCTGCGGGACGCCATCGCCGCGCTGCGCGATGCCCTGCAGGACAAGGGGGCCGAGTTCGCCGATATCGTGAAGATGGGCCGCACCCAGCTGCAGGACGCGGTACCGATGACGCTGGGGCAGGAGTTCGAGGGCTTCGCGGTGACCCTGGGCGAGGACATCGACCGCCTCCACGACGCCTGCCGGCTGCTGTGCGAAGTCAACCTCGGCGGCACCGCCATCGGCACGGGCATCAACACCCACCCCCGGTACCAGGCCCTGGCGGTCGCACGCCTGGCGGCCATCTCCGGCAAGCCCCTGGTGCCGGCCTCGCACCTGGTCGAGGCCAGCTCGGACATGGGGGCCTTCGTCTACCTGTCCGGCATCCTCAAGCGCTTCGCCCTCAAGCTGGGCAAGATCTGCAACGACCTGCGGCTGCTCTCCAGCGGGCCACGCACCGGCCTCGGCGAGATCGTCCTCCCCGCCGTGCAGCCCGGCTCGTCGATCATGCCGGGCAAGGTCAACCCGGTGATCCCCGAGGCGGTGAACCAGACGGTCTATCAGGTGATCGCCGGCGACCTGGCCGTGACCCTGGCCGCCGAGGCCGGCCAGCTCCAGCTCAACGCCATGGAGCCGCTGATCGTCTACAACCTGCTCAACGCCATGCGCATGCTGTGCGAAGCCTGCCACATGCTCCAGACACGCTGCATCGAGGGCATCCAGGCCAATCGCGACCAGTGCGCCCGCCATGTGGAGGCGAGCATCGGCATCGTCACCGCACTGGTCCCGCACATCGGCTACGCCGATGCCTCGCGCCTCGCCAGGGCGGCGCTGCACAGCGGCACCACCCTCCGCGAGCAGGCCCTCGCCGAGGGGCTGCTCGACGCGGCCCAGCTGGACCGCCTGCTGAGCCCCCGGTCCATGCTGGCCCCGCACCTGGAGCCCTGACCATGCCGCGCCTGCTGATCCTGTACACCGGCGGCACCATCGGCATGCGGCCCTCCCCCGCTGGCTACAGGCCCGGCGAGGGTTTCGCCGAACGGCTGGCGACCCAGCTGGCGGCCCATGGCGGTGCGACACTCCCCGGGTATCGGCTGGTGGAGCTGCAGCCGGCCATCGACAGCGCCGACCTGACCCCGGAGGCGTGGAACCGGATCGTCGCCGTGCTGGCACGCCACTGGGACGCCCACGACGGCGTGGTGATCCTGCACGGCACCGATACCCTGGCCTACACCGCCTCGGCGCTCTCCTTCATGCTCGGCGCCCTGGACAAGCCGGTCATGCTGACCGGCGCCCAGATCCCCCTGGGCGAGCCGCGCAGCGATGCGCCGGGCAACGTCGCCACGGCGATGCAGGCGGCCGTTGCCCCCGGGGCGCCGCGCGAGGTCTGCGTCGTCTTCCATGACCGGGTGCTGCGCGGCAACCGCGCGCGCAAGGTGCGCAGCCAGGGCCTGGATGCCTTCGACTCGCCCAATGCCCCCTGGCTGGGCGAAGCCGGCATCGATCTGCGGCTTGGCCAGGCATCGGCCCTGCCCGGGGGCACGCCGGACTTCTCGCCGGTCGCCTTCGAGGCCGACCGCGTCGGCGTGCTCCATTGCCATCCCGGCATGTCGGCTCGCCTGGCGGAGGCGATGCTCGAGGATGCCCGGCTCCGGGGCCTGGTGCTGCTGACCTATGGCGTCGGCAATCCGCCGAGCCAGGAGGGACGCCTCCTGGCCGGCCTGCAGCGGGCCACGGCGCGAGGCCTGGCCACGGTCAACCTGACCCAGTGTCACCAGGGGCGCGTCCATCAGGGCGCCTATGCCACCGGCGCCGCCCTGAATGCCGCCGGCGTCGTCGCCGGTCGGGACATGACACCGGAAGCCGCCGTGACCAAGCTGCAGGTGCTGCTGGGCAGGGGGCTCGCGGGCGACGCCCTGCGCGAGGCCATGAGCCGGCCGTTGCGCGGCGAAATGACGCTGTCGACGCCGTGAGAGGAGGGTCACGCGGTTGGCATCGCAGGGCGTGAGCGAGGCGAATGCCTGCCGTATCGCCAGGGGGCTGGCCGGCCCATCCCCCTGCGCCTACATTGATGAGGGTACGCCCCTGAAATCGGAACGAGTCGAGGGTTCACCATGACCGCCATCGACATGAGCCTGGGTGATCACCTCACCCTGAAGGAACTGTCCCACGCGCTGTCCCACGGCCTCTCGCCCATCGTCGAGGTCGAGTCCCAGGACGGCATCTACATCGTGCGCTTCCACCATGCCAACGGGGTCTCGGAGCTGGCGGACGCCGACGGCAAGACCTGGACCTTCCTCGGCACCGGCGAGATCCAGGACGTGCTCGGCGACCTGGGCCTGACCCATGGCGTGCTGACCTGGGCCGACCAGTGCGGCGACGAGATGATCGGTGTGCCGGGACACGCCATCACCCCCGACGAGCGGCTGACCTACGGCACGCGCATCGCCTTTCGCTCCTGACCACCTCGGGCTAATGTAGGGGCATGACCATCAGCGAGTGATGCCGTTCGATGCGCCACCTGCCCTGCACGCCCCGTCGCGCCGCCCACCGGCGTCGCCCCGTCTTCGGCCCGGCCCTGCCCCTGCTGGCGGCAGGCATGGCGCTGCTGATGCTGGCCGGTTGCGCCGGCCGCGAGCTGGCCACCCGCGACACCGCCCCCGGCGAGGGCCTCTCCCTCGAGCGGGCACTGATCCTCGCCTCCGCCGAGCAGGCCCTCGGCACGCCCTATCGCCTGGGGGGCAACACCCCCGAGGCCCTGGACTGCTCCGGCCTGGTCGAGCTGGTCTATCGCAGCGCCGGCATCGCGGTGCCGCGCACCGCCGACGACCAGTACCGCGAACTGCCGGAGGTGCGCCAGGCCCGCCCGGGCGACCTGCTGTTCTTCGGCGACCGCCGCAAGGCCACCCATGTCGGCATCTACCGCGGCAACGGCCAGATGATCCACGCCCCGGGCCGCGGCCGCGAAGTGGTCAGCGTGCCGCTGCAGGTCGCCTACTGGCAGGACCGCTTCCTCGGCGCCGCCGCGCCGGCGCCCTGAGGTCACTCCGCCCCGGCTGCAACCCCGCCGACGCGGGATGCCATGAGACGCACCACCAACTGCTCGGTCAGCGACAGGAGTGATTCGGGACACGCTATGCGCATACTGCTGGTGGAAGACGACCCCAGCCTGGCGGCGGGGATTCGCCTGGCCCTGAAGCCGGAGCACTACACCGTCGACCTGCTCGCCGACGGCCGCTCGGCCCTGGCCGCCCTGAAGGGCGAAGAGCCCTTCGATGCGGTGATCCTCGACCTTGGCCTGCCCGGGCTCGACGGCCTCGAGGTGCTGGAGGCCGTCCGGCGCCGCGGCAACCGCGTGCCGGTGCTGGTGCTGACCGCCCGGGACGCCATCGACGACCGTATCCGCGGCCTGGATGCCGGCGCCGACGACTACCTGGTCAAGCCCTTCGAGGTCGGCGAACTCAAGGCACGCCTGCGCGCCCTGCTGCGCCGCAGCCAGGGGCTGGCCAGCAACGTGCTGGAGGTGCGCGGCATCCGGCTCGACCCGGGCACCCGAAGCGTCAGTTACCGCGGCGAGCCGGTGACGCTCTCGCGTCGCGAGTTCACCCTGCTGCAGGAGTTTCTCGGCCACCCGGGCCGGGTATTCACCCGCGACACCCTGACCCGGCTGGTCTACGGCTGGGACGAGGAGGTCGAGAGCAACGCCATCGAGGTGCACATCCACCACCTGCGCCGCAAGCTCTTTCCCGAGTTGATCCGCACGCTGCGCGGCATCGGCTACGTGCTGGACAAGGCCTCGTGATCTCGATCCGCCGCCGCACCCTCGGGGTGGTATTGCTGGTGTTCGGCCTGAGCATGCTGGCGATCGGCATCACCAGCTACCGCGACGCCGCCCATGAGGTGGAGGAGCTGTTCGATGCCAACCTGGCCCAGAACGCCCGCCTGCTGGAGGGGCTGGTACAGGCCCCGCTGGCCGCCGATCAGCGCGATGCCCTGCTGGCCAGCCTGGACAGCGCCCTGCAGCGGGCCGATCAGGCCGACAAGCGCATCGCCGGGCACCGCTACGAGAGCAAGCTCACCTTCCAGATCTGGCAGGACGACACCCTGCTGCTGCGCTCGGCCAGCGCGCCGGAGGCACCGCTCACGGCGCAGGCCGAGGGCTACCAGGATGCCAGCCTGGAGGGGCACGGCTGGCGGGTCTACGCCCTGAGCAATCCCGAACGGCCGCTGCGCGTGCTGGTGGGAGAGCGTGAGGACGTCCGCGGCGAACTGGTGACCCTCATCGCCCTGCGTACCCTGATGCCGGACCTGCTCGGGCTGCCGGTACTCGCCCTGCTGCTGTGGTGGGCGATCGGTTGGGGCCTCAAGCCACTCTCGCGGATGGCCGAGCAGATTCGCCGGCGCGACCCGCACAACCTGCAGCCGCTGATCCTGCACCCCCTGCCCCGCGAGCTGGACACCATCGCCGGCGCCCTCAATCGCCTGCTCGAGCGCATCCGCTTGCTGCGCATCCGCGAGAAGCGCTTCATCGCCGATGCCGCCCACGAGCTGCGCACCCCCCTGGCCGTGCTCGACCTGCACGCCCAGAACGCCCTGGCCGCCGGGGATCCCGAGGATCGCCGCGAGGCGCTGAACGAGCTGCGCGACGGCGTCGCCCGGGCCACCCGCCTGGTCGCCCAACTGCTCACCCTGGCCCGCCTCGACCCCGAGGACGACACCACCGAGACCGGACGCGACGGCGACCTGCTGCAGGAGACCCGGGAGGCGTTGGCCAAGCTCTCGCCGCTGGCCGCCGAACGTGGCCTCGAGATACGCCTGGACGCCGACGAGGATGCCGACTGGCAGCTTCGGGTCGAACCCGGTGCCATCGATACCCTGATCCAGAACCTGGTGAGCAACGCCCTGCAGCACTCACCCGACGGCGGGACGATCCGCGTCACGCTGTCGGCGGGCGATGACCGGGTCGCCCTGTGTGTCGACGACCAGGGGCCCGGCATCCCGGCCGAGGCGCGCCAGCGGGTGATCGAGCGTTTCCATCGGGCCGGCCCGGGCGCCGGTGCCGGCCTGGGGCTCTCCATCGTCGACCGGCTGCTGCAGCGCCATGGTGGACGATTGGTGCTGGAAGACGCCCCCGACCGGGGGCTGCGCGCCATGGCCTTGCTGCCACGACGCAAAGAACTCGACTGACGCCGGATCGTCATCTCTTGTTAAGTCAGCCTTAAGCTTCACCCCGCACGATGGTGTCGAGACGCGGCGCAACCCGCTGCGCGTGCTCTCGAATCCGACACCACAGGTCCCCCCATGAAGCCGCTGCATAGATTGTTGACCAATCGACTGATCAAGCTCATTGCCAACCTGCTCAAGGTCGCGTGCTACGCCTTTCACTACGCCTATCCCGACACGCGCTTCACCCTGCCGGCTCGAGCCAGCCCCCTGATCCGGAGCCGGCGGCCAGCCACCATTCCCCGCGTCCTCTGGCAGACCAACTTCACCGACCGCGTGACCCTGCCGGTCTACCTGAACTACCTGTTCAACCGCCTCATGGCGCCCGACTTCGAGTACCGCTTCATGACGACGGCGGCCCGTGCCGACTTCATCGCGCAGTACTACCCCGGCGAGATAGTTCGGCACTATTCCCGGCTGCAGATCGGCGCCGCCCAGGCGGATTTCTGGCGGGTCCTGGTGCTGCAGGCGCATGGCGGCGTCTACCTGGATATCGACGCCCACCTGACATGGCCGCTCGGCCGGCTGCTCGGATCCGATCGGCAGTCGCTGTTCATCAGGACCAAGCGCGACGCGCTCAACAACTTCTTCATCGCCAGCAGGCCCCACTCTCCCGAGCTGGAGGCCGTGATCCGGGCGATCAACGCCAATATCGAAGCGAACACGCTCGAGGGCGTCTTCGATATGACCGGCCCCGGGGTGTTCAACCGCGTGCTCGACATGGGCAGCCTGGACACCGTGCTCTACCGCTACGCCTGCACCCAGGGCAGCTTCACCAATGAGCACTTCCAGTACATCGACAAGCCGCAGGGCAAGTGGAACCGGGAGCAGAAGCGCGTCGCGGTCGTGAGGGAGGAGGCGGCATGAGAGCCAGACGAATCGATCCCCTCCTGCGCGCCGGCCTGCTGACGGTGGCGGGCCTGCTGCTGCTGGGCATCGGAGGGCTGACGGCGAGCTGGCAGCTCGTGGACCTGCCACTGGGAATGATCAGCCTGGCCGCAGGCGTCATGGCCCTGCTGTGGCCGGAGGACCGGGACACCGTGGCGAACGAGGCTGGCCCAGGCAGGCTGCGGAACGACTGCCTCAGCCTGACCCAGGCCAGCCTGCTCACCCTGGCCGGCTTTCACCTGCTGGCCTGAGCCCGGCGGCTTTACAGGAGCACGACCGGCATGGATAGTAGGAAGCCGACGACAGGGGCGCCGCGGCGACACCGCGCAGCGGCTGAGAGGTACCCTCGGAACCTGACCCGGATAATGCCGGCGTAGGGAGTCGTGCAGCGACGGCCTTCCGCTTGCCTGTACCTCCCCGCCGGGAGGACAGCATGCCAATCGACCTTTCCCTTTACCTGGTCACCGACCCCGGCCTCTGCGCCGACCGCGGGCTGGTGGACACGGTGGTCGCCGCCGTGCGCGGCGGCGTGACGCTGGTACAACTGCGCGACAAGCACGCCTCCACGGCCGAGCTGATCGACCAGGCCCGCCGCCTCAAGGCCGCACTCGCCGGCAGCGGCGTGCCGCTGATCATCAACGACCGCCTCGAGGTGGCCCTGGCCGCCGGGGCCGACGGCCTGCACCTGGGCCAGGACGACGGCGACGTGGCCGCCGCCCGCGCCGCCCTGGGCGAGCGGGCGATCCTCGGGCTCTCGGTGCAGACCCACGGCCAGCTCGCCCGCCTCGATCCGGGCCCGCTGGACTACCTGGGCCTGGGCCCGGTGTTCGCCACCCCCACCAAGCACGACCACGCGCGCCCGCTGGGCTTCGACGGCCTGGCCGCGCTGGTCGCCGCCAGCCCCCTGCCCACGGTGGCCATCGGCGGCCTCACGGCCGAGCATGCCGCGGCGGTGCGCTCGGCGGGGGCCGACGGCCTGGCGGTGATCTCGGCGATCTGCGGCCAACCCGATCCCGAGGCCGCGGCCCGGGCCTTCTTCGCGTCGCGCTGATCGTCCTCAGGAGGTGGGGCGGCGCTTCAGCGTCGTGCGGCGGTCGTGGTAGGCGATCGCCAGGCCGCTGCCGATGATCAGCAGACTGCCGACGAAGACCCAGAGGTCGGGCATCTCGCCCCAGAACCACCAGCCCAGCAGCACCGCCCAGAGCATGGCGCTGTAGTCGAAGGGGGCCGCGATGGCCGCCGGCGCGAAACGAAACGCCAGGGTGATGCACGCCGTCGCTCCGATACCGACGATCCCCGAGCCGAGAAACCCCAGCCAGTGCCAGGGATGCGGCGTCTGCCACACCCAGGGCAGGGTGACCGTGGTCACCATCAGCGGCACCAGGGTGATGTAGAAGACCATGGCCCAGAGATGCTCGCGGCCCCCGTAGCGCCGCGAGGTGATCATCAGCAACGCATAGAAGACCGCCGCGGCCAGCATGACCAGCGCGCCGGAGTGGAAACCCTCGCCGCCCGGCCGCACCACCACCAGCACCCCGGCAAAGCCCAGCAACGAGGCCGCCAGCACCTGGCGGTCGACCCTTTCGCCGAGCAGCGGCACCGAGAGCAGCGTGACGAACAGCGGCGCGGCGAAGGCGATGGCCGTGGCCTCGGCCAGCGGCAGCAGGGTCAGGCCGAGCACGAAGAAGACCATGGTGCCGGTGTAGATCAGCCCGCGGGCCAGGTGTACGCCGGGCCGGCGGGTGCGCAGCTTGCGCAGGCCGCCGCCGAAATGCGCCAGCAGCGCGATCAGCGGCAGCGACACCAGGGTACGGAAGAAGATGATCTGCAGCGGCGAATGCACCTCGCCCAGCCACTTGGCGATGGCGTCGCCGAGTGCCAGGCAGAAGACGCCCGCACACATGAACAGGATGCCCTTCAACGACGATGACATGGAGACCTCCCCGCCCCTCCGGCTAGCCGGCGCCCAAAAAACCACCCCGCCGGTCCAGGAGGCCGACGGGGCGTGATCGTGACGACAGGCTAGGAGGTTAGCAGACAAACGGCAACCGCCGGGTCGCCGACAGCCATGCGCTGGACGCTGGCGAGGATGCCGTCCTCATGTCGTGTCCGGGCATTGTCCGAGAGCCCCCTTGTTATGTTATATAGTAACCTTTATTTTTCTGCCGACGAGAGCCTCGCCATGGTCGCCCCGCTTCCCATGCCCCCGGACTGCCCCCACTGGGCCTACGGTCACGACATCGGCGTGCTGCCCCGTATCTTCGAGGACGATATCACCCTCGCCGTCATGGAGCGCACGCTGCCGGAGGCGCTGCGTGACAGCGTGGCGGCCCAGTTGCCGCCCGCGGCCAAGCTGGACTGGCACTGGCGCGGCGCTCCCGGCGAGGCCATGCGAGCCGACCTGCGGCGCCACCTGCCGGCGCCGGATCGGGCCGCGGCCCTGCTGGACGACATCGGCACCATCGCCAGCGCCCTGGCCTTCCTGTTCGATACCGGGACCATCGGCATCCGCCTGCGTCGCCTGGACGAGGCCATGTGCCCGCGCTTCCACGTCGACAACCTGCCGGTACGCCTGGTGACCACCTACGCCGGCCCCGGCAGCGAGTGGCTGCCCGAGCACGCCGTCAATCGTGCCGGCCTGGGCGCGCCCCGCGCCGACAAGCCGGCGATCGTCACCGACCCCGCCGCGATCGGGCGGCTCGGCGCAGGCGACCTGGCGCTGCTCAAGGGCGACGGCTGGATCGGCAACGAGGGCCGCGGCCTGGTGCATCGCAGCCCGCGGCCGGTCCCCGGCGAGACGCGCCTGCTGCTGGCCCTTGACCCCGGGTGACCCACCCCGGATGCGTCGCCCCGGATCAGGCGACCGAACCGGCGCCACCGACACCGCTTTCAACGACATACCCACCAAGGAAGACTGCACAAGATGTTCCCTCCCCGCCCCCTACTCGCCGGCCTCGCCCTGGCCTTGAGCTCCACCGCTGCCCTGGCCGATGCCCGCAGCCTGGATATCGTCGCCCCCTGGGAGATCACCGGTGCCGATCCCTCCACCTCGGGCTATGTGTTCGGCCGCATGCGGGTCGCCGAGACCCTGGTCGACACCGACGCCGACGGCCGGCCCGCGCCGGGGCTGGCGACCCGTTGGCACCAGGACGACGATGGCCTCGGCTGGCGTTTCACCCTGCGCGACGACGCCCGCTTCCATGACGGCTCGCCGGTCACCGCCGAGGCCGTCGTCTCGAGCCTCGAACACGCCCTGGCCAAGCCGGGCATTCTCGACTCGGCGCCGATCACCGCCATCGAGGCCGACGGCGACCAGGTGGTGATAAGCCTGGCGCAAGCCTTCGCGCCGCTGCCGGCGCTGCTCGCCCACTCGACCACCCTGATCCTGGCCCCCGCGGCCTACGGCGACGATGGCCAGGTGACGGAGATGATCGCCAGTGGCCCCTATCGGGTCGAGTCCCTGACACCGCCCCAACGGCTCACGGTGAGCCGCTTCGACGACTACTGGGGCGAGGCCCCCGAGATCGAACACGCCAGCTACCTGGCGGTGGGCCGCGGCGAGACCCGCGCGCTGATGGCCGAGAGCGGCGACGCCGATATCGTCTTCACCCTCGACCCGGCAAGCCAGGCGCGGCTCTCCCGCCACGACCGGCTCGACCTGCACGCCGAACCGCTGCCGCGCACCATCGTGCTCAAGACCAATGCCGGCCACCCCTTCCTCGACGACGACCGCGCCCGCCGGGCGCTGGGCCTGGCCATCGATCGCCCCGGCATCGCCAGCGGCCTGCTGCGCCACCCGGAGGCCGCGGCCGCCGAGCTGTTCCCGGAAAGCCTCGGGCCCTGGCACCTGGGCCTCGAGGCCGATGCGGCCCGGGACCTCGACCAGGCCCGGGGGCTACTGGCCGAGCTGGGCTGGGAGGCCAACGGCAACGGCATCCTCGAGCGCGACGGCGAGCCCTTCCGGCTGACCCTGCGCACCTTCTCCGACCGCCCGGAGCTGCCGCTGGTGGCCACCGCCCTGCAGGACCAGTGGCGCGAGCTGGGCGTGGATCTCGAGGTGGCGGTGGGCAACGCCAGCGAGATCCCCTCCGGCCACCGCGACGGCAGCCTCGAGCTGGGGCTGATGGCCCGCAACTACGGCCTGGTGCCCGACCCGCTGGGCACGCTGCTCGACGACTTCGGCAGCGATCCGGACGCCATGGGCGGCGACTGGGGCGCCATGGGCTGGTCGGATGCCGAGCTGGCCGATTGGCTCGACTCCCTGCGCCATGAGGCCGACCCCGACGCCCGCGCCGAGCTGGCGACCCGGGTCGCCAGGCGCCTGCACGAGGCGATGCCGGTGATTCCCGTGGCCTGGTACCAGCAGACCGCCGCGGTCAACGGCACGCTCGAGGGCTTCTCCATCGACGCGCTGGAACGCAGCTACCGCATCGACGAGCTGAGGTGGTCGGAATGAGCGCCACCCTGACACAGGCAGCCGTCGGCAGGGGGCGTGGCAAGGGGGTGGGCGGCCTGCTGCTGCAGCGGCTGTTCCAGGCCGGGCTGGTGGCGTGGATGGTCGGCACCCTGACCTTCGTGCTGACCCGTACCCTGCCCGGCGACATGGCCTATCGTATCGCCGCCGGGCGCTATGGCCACGACATGGTCAACAGCGCCGCCGCCGAGGCGGTACGCGCCGAGCTGGCCCTGGAGCAGCCGGCGTTCACGGCCTATTTCGGCTGGCTATGGGACCTGGTGCAGTTCGACCTGGGCCGTTCGCTGGTCAGCGGCGCACCGGTGGTCCACGAGCTGTGGCACCAGCTCGGCCATTCGCTGGGGCTGGCGGTGTCCGCCGTGCTGCTCTCGCTGCTGCTCGGGCCGCCGCTGGGCCTGGCCGCCGGCCTCAAGCCCCGCGGCGCCCTGGACCGCGCCAGCGAAGTCGCCGCCAGCGTGCTGCGCGCCCTGCCCCCCTTCGCCGTGGGCCTGCTGCTGATCTTGCTGTTCTCGGTGACGCTGGGCTGGCTGCCCGCCGCCGGCCACGGCCGCACCGCCCACAGCGTGCTGCCGGCGCTGACCCTGGCGCTGGCCCTGGCGGCGGTCTCCAGCCGGGTGGCGCGCAACGCCATGGCCGACGTCTCCCAGTCGGCCTACTACGCCTTCTCGCGCACCAAGGGGCTCAGCGAGCGGCTCAGCTTCCTGCGCCATGGCCTGCGCAACGCCGCGGTACCGGTGATCGCCTACCTCGGCGTGCAGTTCGTCTACCTGATCGAGGGCGTGGTGGTGGTCGAGACGCTGTTCGCCTGGCCCGGCATCGGCCACGCCCTGGTGCACGCCATCGTCGCCCGCGACGTGCCGATGATCCAGGGCACCGCCCTGGTCATGGGGCTGCTGTTCGTGGCGCTCAACACCCTGGTGGATATCGTCTGCCACCTGCTCGACCCCAGGAGGCGACACGCATGACGACCCTCGCGCTTCGATCCCGCGCCTTGCCCCTGCCATCGCTCGGCCCCCGCCAGCGCCTGGGGGCGGCGCTGCTGGCACTGCTGCTGGCCTTCGCCTGGCTGGTGCCGTGGCTCTTCGACGCCGACCCGGCCCGCCAGCAGCTGACCCGCATCCTGCAGCTGCCCACGCTGGCCGAGCCGCTGGGCACCGACCACCTGGGGCGCAGCCTGCTGGCCAGGCTGGCCGCCGCCATCCGCCTGTCCTTCGGCATGGCGCTGCTCAGCGTGGCCACCGCCGCGGTACCCGGCGTGCTGCTCGGCGTGATCGCCGGCTGGCGCGGCGGCTGGCTGGACCGGGGGCTGGGCAGCCTGGCCGATGCCTGCCTGGCGCTGCCCGGCCTGCTGCTGGTGCTGCTGCTGGTGGCCATCGCCCCGGGCAACTTCTGGGCGCTCTACGTGGGCATCTCGCTGGTGCTGTGGATCGAGTACTTCCGCCTGGTGCGCGCCCGCACCCGGGCACTGGCGGCCTCGCCTCAGCTCGAGGCGAGCCGCCTGCTGGGCTTCGGCCCGCTCTACCTGTTCCGCCGCCACCTGTGGCCGGAGCTCGCCCCCCAGGTACTGACCCTGGCCGCCTTCGGCGCCGCCAGCGCGATCCTGGCCATGGCCGCGCTCGGCTTCGTCAGCGTCGGGCTGCGCCCGCCCACCGCCGAACTGGGGCTGATGATGATCGAGCTGCTGCCCTACTACCACGAGGCCCCCTGGGCCATGGCCCAGCCGATCCTGGTGCTGTTCGTGCTGGTGATGAGCCTCAACCTGCTGGCCGGGAGGGACCCGCGATGACCTCGATGATGCCCCCGACACCCCTGCTGCGGGTCGACGACCTGGCGATCCACGGCGATGGCGTGACCATCGCCCCGGTCTCGCTCACCCTGGCCCCGGGCGAGCGCCTGACCCTGCTCGGCGAGACCGGCTCCGGCAAGAGCCTGATCGCCCAGGCGATCATGGGCACCCTGCCCCGCGGCCTCGCCGCCCGCGGCCGGCTGGCGATCGACGGCGAGGCCTTCGAGGCCGCCGACGGCCGCTCGCGCCGCCCGCTGTGGGGCCGCACCCTGGCGCTGCTGCCCCAGGAACCCTGGCACGCCCTGGACCCGACCATGCGGGCGGTGCACCAGGTCGCCGAGAGCCACCACCACGTGGCCGGTCGCGGCAAGCATGAAGCGCGCCAGGCGGCCAGGGCCGACCTGGCCGAGCTGGGGCTGGCGGAGGCCGGGCACAAGCTGCCCGGCGAGCTCTCCGGCGGCATGGCGCAACGTGTCGCGTTCGCCGCCGCCAGCGCCGGCGGCGCGACCATCGTGATCGCCGACGAGCCCACCAAGGGCCTCGACGCGCCGCGCCGCGACGCCGTGGTGGCACTGCTGGCGCGCACGCCGGAACGGGGTGGGGCCCTGCTGACCATCACCCACGACATCGACGTCGCCCGGCGCCTGGGCGGCGAGGTGGCGATCCTGCGCCAGGGCCAGGTGGTCGAGCGCGGCCCGGCCGAGCGCCTGCTCTCGTCACCGCAGAGCGACTACGGCCAGCGCCTGCTGGCCGCCGAACCGGCGCGCTGGCCGCCACCGCCGCCGCTCTCGGGCGACCGCGGCGCACCCGTGATCGCGGCCACCGGGCTGGCCAAGGCCCGCGGCGGCCGCGAGCTGTTCCGCGGCCTCTCGCTGGCCATCCATCCCGGCGAGATCGTCGGCGTGGTCGGGCCTTCGGGCTGCGGCAAGAGCACCCTGGGCGATATGCTGCTGGGGGTGGCCCACGCCGACGCCGGGGAGATCCACCATGCGCCGGGCTCGCCGCTCGGCCGGCAGAAGCTCTACCAGGATCCGCCGGCGGCCTTCTCGCCCCACTGGACGCTCGGCCGGCTGCTCGACGACCTGGTCCGCCGTCATCGCCTCGATCGCCGCGCCATCCCCCCCTGGATGGCACGCCTGGGGCTGGACGAGCGGCTGCTGGCGCGCCGTCCCGGGGAGATCTCCGGCGGCGAGCTGCAGCGCTTCGCCATCCTGCGGGTGCTGCTGCTCGAACCGCGCTTCCTGTTCGCCGACGAACCCACCTCGCGGCTCGACCCCATCACCCAGCGCGAGACCCTCGCCCTGCTGGTGGAACTGGCCCGGGAGCGCCGCTGCGGCGTGATGCTGGTCAGCCACGACCCGGCGCTGATCGGGCGGCTGTGCGACCGGCGGCTGTCGTTGGAGCAAGAGGTACCCGCGGGCAGAAAGCGTCGTGCGCGGCCCGAGACCACTCTCACGATGTCATAACCCTTTCATGGCAAGCAGTGCTTACGGCGGCCATCCTTGGCCGCCTTTTTTCACCGTGGCCGCCAACAGCGCCCCGCGTCGCGAGCAAGAAATGGCCCCGCGGGCAACTTCTTGCCCGTCCCGGGCAACGCATTGCCTAACCCCATTTAGCCCCGCTCCATAAAAAACAGCTAATCAATTGATGGACAATGATTTTCTCGACATTGGCACGCCGCCTGCTCTATACGGGGTGTCCATCGGACATTCTCTTACCTCGTCAAGGAGCAGACTCATGCCGACACCTTGCTATATCAGCATCGAAGGCCAGACCCAGGGCAACATCACCGCCGGGGCCTTCACCCCCGATTCCGTGGGCAACATCTACGTGGAAGGCCACGAAGACGAGATGCTGGTCCAGGAGTTCAAGCACGTCGTCACCGTGCCCACCGACCCGCAGTCCGGCCAGCCCTCCGGCCAACGCGCCCACAAGCCGTTCGTCTTCACCGTGGCGCTGAACAAGGCCGTGCCGCTGATGTACAACGCCCTGGCCTCCGGCGAGATGCTGCCCAACGTCGAGCTGAAGTGGTACCGCACCTCGGTGGAAGGCAAGCAGGAACACTTCTTCACCACCAGCCTGACCGACGCCACCATCGTCGACATCAACCTGCGCATGCCCCATGCCCAGGACATCCACAAGGCCGAGTTCACCCAGCTGATGGACGTCTCCCTGGCCTACCGCAAGATCGACTGGGAGCACACCGTCGCCGGCACCTCCGGCTCCGACGACTGGCGCGCGCCGATCGAGGGCTGAGGGTTAGCCTGGCGTGATGTCCCGCCCGCTCCCTGCTCGCAAACTCTCAGGCGCGGGCGGGGCATCACGCCCTTGGCGTCACGCGGCCAGTGCTTGCTCAGCGAGTGCTGGCCGCGTGGCGTGTCAGCGATCGACGACATTCCCTGTCAGCCATTGCCCTCAGCGGCCGGTTCGCCCTTGCCATGCCGGGGCACTCACGTAACCTGCCGGGCTATGGCGTGGCGCGCCAGCATCTTCCAGGAGGGAAGCCCAGATGGCCAACGCAACCGGACTGCAGTTCACCCTGGCCCTCGCCGGGGCCGACGACCTCGACCTGGCGGTGGTCGACTTCACGCTGACCGAAACCCTCTCGGCGCCCTTCGCGCTGGTCGTCAATCTCGCCAGCCGCGACGGCGACCTCTCGCCCGAGGCCTTCCTCGACCGCGAGCTGACCCTGACCATCTGGCAGGACGGCGAGGCGCTGCGCCGGATCCACGGCGTGGCCACCGAGTTCGGCCGCGGCGACCGCGGCCACCGCCGCACCCGCTACACGCTGACCCTCCAGCCGGCGCTGTGGCGCCTCGGCCTGCGCCACAACTCGCGGATCTTCCAGAAGGTCTCGCCGCTGAC
>NZ_JASCQN010000057.1:0-26169 GCF_030010475.1 Halomonas kalidii
CCCCCGGCGCCCTGCTTGCGTCGTCCCAAAGCCTCAACGTGAGCGTGCATAGCGGCGCAACGCCGCATCGGCCTCCGCCTGGGCCTGCTTCAGCGCCTCCTCGGGGCTCATCTGGCCGGTCAGCGCCGCCTGCACGGCGTTGTCCAGGGCCCGGCGCACCCGGCCACCCTGGTAGGTGGCCAGCTCCGCCGTGGCGTGCTCGAGCTGGTCGCGGGCCACCGCCGCCGGCGGGAAGGTCTCGACGTAGTCCCGCAGCGCCTCGGTCTCGTAGGCCGCCGGGCTGACCCCCATGTAGCCGGTCTCCATGGACCAGGCGGCGGCGCGCTCCGGCGCCGTCATCCAGCGGATGAAGGTCATGGCGGCACGCTGTTCGTCCTCGCTGGCCCCCTTGAAGAGGTAGAAGTTGCCGCCGCCGGTGGGGCTGCCGCGCTGGGTGTTCATGGGCAGCATGGCCACGCCGAAGTCGAAATCGGCCTCGCCTCGCACCGCGGTGAGGTTACCGGTGCTGTGCCACATCATCGCCGTGGACTGTTCGATGAAATTCTGGCGCAGGGTGCCCCATTCGATGGTGCCGTCGGGCATGGCGTCATGCACGTCGGCCAGCGAGACCCAGTACTCAAGTGCCTCGATGGCCGCCGGGTCGTCGAAGTAGACCTCGGTACCGTCGTCGCTCATCAGCCGATGGCCGTTCTGGAAGGCGAAGGCCTGGAACATCCAGTAGGGGTAGCCGGTGGAGGGCACCATCACGCCCCACTGTTCGCCCCCCGAGGCCTCGCGCACGGCGGCGGCCATCTCGGCCATCTCCTCCCAGGTCTCGGGCGGGGTGTCGGGGTCGAGCCCGGCGGCGGCGAAGGCGTCCTTGTTCCAGTAGAAGACGATGGTCGAGCGCTGGAAGGGGATGCCGTAGGTCTGGCCGTCGAGCCGGCCGTTCTCCATCAGCCCCGGATAGAAGCCGTCGAGCCATTCGCGCTCCTCGTCGCTCTCGATCAGGTCGTCGAAGGGGACGATGACATCCTGCTCGATGAGCTCGTAGAGGTCGATGGAGAACATCACCGAGAGCTGTGGCGCGTCGCCGGCCTCGACCGCCGACATCGCGCGCACCCGGGTATCGTCGTAGTTGCCGGCGTAGATGGCATCCACCGAAATGTCGGGATGCTCGGCCTCGAACTCGGCCACCAGGCCATCGATCACCTCGGTCAAGGCGCCGCCCACGGCAACCGGGTAGTACATCGTCAGTTCGGTCTGTGCCTGGGCGGACAGCGACCCGGCGGCCAGCAGGCCGGCCACGGCCAGGCCACTGCTCTTGAGCTTGCCCTTGTTGAATGAGTTTCGCGCGTTCATCGGTTCACTCCTGGAGAGTCGTTCCCTGCTTGGGTGGGCGAGGTCCGGCCTCGTTTCTCTGCACGGATTGCTTCTGCGCCAGCCGGCCAGGGCCCGCGGCGAGGTCATAGCCCTGGAGTGCCAGGCGTTGCCCGTCTCCAGCACTGAAGAAGTGTGCCGCCGAGGGCGGCCATTGCAGCCGGCAGGGCGACCCCGCCCCGACCGCGGGCACACCGTCGACCCGGGCCCGCAGCTCCTGGTTGCCGACCTTGAGACGCACGATGCTGTCGGCGCCGAGATATTCCGCGTCGATCACCTCGGCCGGCACACCGGGCGCCTCATCGGACAGGATGGCGATATCCTCGGGGCGCACGCCCAGCAGCTGGCCCTTGGCCTCGTGCGAGGCGATGGAACAGTGCGGCTCGCCGTCGATGACGGCGCCATCGGCCGCGGCGGAAAGCGTCACCAGGTTCATCGCCGGGCTGCCGATGAAGCTCGCGGCGAAGGCCGTGGCCGGCCGGTCGTAGAGCTCGCCGGGGGTACCGTCCTGGACGATGCACCCCGCCTTCATCAGGATCACCCGGTCGCCCATGCTCATGGCCTCGACCTGGTCGTGGGTGACGTAGATCACCGTCATGCCGAGTCGCTGCTGCAGCGCCTTGATCTCCCGGCGCATCTCCCCGCGCAGCCGGGCATCGAGGTTGGAGAGCGGCTCGTCCATCAGGCAGATGGGGTGTTCGGAGATGATCGCCCGCGCCAGGGCCACCCGCTGACGCTGGCCGCCGGAGAGCTGGGCCGGCTTGCGCGCGAGGTAGGCCTCGAGGTCGACGAGCTGCGCCACCCGGGTCAGCCGCTCCTGGCGCTCGGCCCTGGGCACCCTGCGGCTGCGCAGGCCGAAGACGATGTTGTCGGCCACACTGAGGTGGGGAAAGAGCGCATAGGACTGGAACACCATGCTGATGCCGCGGTCTCCCGGAGGCAGGTCGGTGACGTCGCGCTCGCCGATGTGGATGCGGCCGGCGCTGGCCTGCTCGAGACCGGCGATCATGCGCAGGGTGGTCGACTTGCCGCAGCCGGAGGGGCCGAGCAGGATCACGAACTCGCCGGGCGCCACATCGAAGGAGATCCGATCGACGGCCGTCTGCCCGCTCCAGGCCTTGCTCACCGCCTCTAGCCGGATTCGCTGGTGATCGTTCTTGTCGTCGTGCATGGCGTGCTCGTTACCAGGATGCCTGGGGAAGGGCGACATACCGTTCACCTCGTCCTCCCTTGAACAGCGTAGCCGGTGATCCATCGGTGTGCGGGCATCTTCCATGATCCGGGTGACAACCCGATGACGCCGTCATGGCGGCGACACGGCAGCCGGGGCATGACAGCCGGCGACTCTCACGGGCATGCTAGAATTCGCCCTTCACCCTGACCAGGAACCGACGCGTCATGTCCCTCGACGATCTGCATCTGAACCTGCGCAACCTGACCCCGGACGACTACCCGCAGCTCCAGGCGTTGATGGACCGGGTCTACGACGACATCGGCGGCGCCTGGCCGAGGCCCACCATCGACAAGCTGATCAAGGAGTTTCCCGATGGGCAGTTCGTCATCGAGGACGACGAGATCATCGTCGGCGTGGCCCTGACGGCACTGGTCGACTACGACACCTTCTCCAACCCGCACCGCTACGACGATCTGATCGGCAAGCGCGAGACCATCCTCAACGACCCGGACGGCGATGCCATGTACGGGCTCGACGTGCTGATCCATCCGGACTATCGCGGCTACCGCCTGGGCCGGCGCCTCTACGAGGCGCGCAAGGAGCTGTGCCGTTCGATGAACCTGCGGGCGATACTCGCCGGCGGTCGCATCCCCCAGTACCACGAGCACGCCCACGAACTCTCGCCGGCCGACTACCTCGACAGGGTCGCGCGCAAGGAGATCCACGACCCTATCCTCTCCTTCCAACTGGCCAACGACTTCCAGGTCAAGCGCCTGCTGAGGAAGTACCTGCCGGAGGACGAGAAGTCCCAGGGCTATGCCACCCTGCTGGAGTGGAACAACATCCTCTTCGAGCCCGCCGAGCGGGTGCTGGAGAACCGTCCCACCCAGGTGCGGGTCGGCGCGGTGCAGTGGCAGATGCGCGAGTTCGCCTCGGTCGAGGCGGTGCTGCAGCAGATCGAGTACTTCGTCGATGCCCTCTCCGACTACCAGAGCGACTTCGCCGTGTTCCCGGAGCTCTTCAACGCGCCGCTGATGGGCCTGCAGGACCGCGCCGCCCAGCAGGACCAGATGGCCGCCGTGCGCTTCCTGGCTGGCTTCACCGATCAGTTCAAGACCGAGCTGTCGCGCATGGCGGTCTCCTACAACATCAACATCGTCGCCGGCTCGATGATCGAGGTGGGCGAGGACGACCGCCTCTACAACATCGCCTACCTGTGCCATCGCGACGGCAGTATCGAGCGCCAGGCCAAGCTGCACATCACGCCCCAGGAGCGGCGCGACTGGGTGATCGAGGGGGGCGACGAGCTGCTGGTGTTCCAGACCGATGCCGGCCGGGTGGGCATCCAGATCTGCTACGACGTGGAGTTCCCTGAACTCTCGCGGCTGCTCGCCGACCAGGACATGGACATCCTCTTCGTGCCCTTCTGGACCGACACCAAGAACGGCTACCTGCGGGTGCGCCACTGCGCCCAGGCCCGGGCCATCGAGAACGAGTGCTACGTGGTGCTGTGCGGCAGCGTCGGCAACGTGCCGTCCATCGAGAACCTGGACATCCAGTACGCCCAGTCGTCGGTGTTCTCGCCCTCGGACTTCGCCTTCCCCCACGATGCGGTGCTCTCCGAGACCACGCCCAACACCGAGATGATCATGTTCTCGGACCTGGACCTGACCCGGCTGACGGTGGTACGTGCCGAAGGCTCGGTGACCAACCTCAAGGATCGCCGCAAGGACCTCTTCGACCTGCGCTGGCGCGACTGGTCGTGGAAATCCGGGGCGAACCTGGAAGAGAGCTGACGCCATGCTGGACCACCTGCGCCGCTGGCGAGCCAGGAGCTTCGAGGCCCGCTACCCCTTCCCCGGGGAGGCCTGGCGGGAGGCCCGCTCGCGCCTGCCGCTGCTGGCGACGCTCGGCGACGACGAAGCGGAGCGTCTCGGCCGCCGAGCCTGGCGCTTCCTGCACGCCAGGCGACTCAGCCTGCACCCGGAGCTCGCCGAGACCACCCCCTTCGACTTGCCGGCCCAGCTGGCCCTGGCCGGCCAGGCCTGCCTGCTGACCCTGGGCTGGAGCGAGATGGAGCACGACGAGGCCTTCACCGGTGTCCACGAGATCCTGGTGCTGCCCGAGGCCTTCCGGCGCCAGGTCGAGGAGATGGACGAGTTCGGCGTGATGCACGCCTACGAGGATGAGCGCGCCGGCGAGACCTCCTCCCAGGGCCCGGTGGTCGTGGCCTTCCCGGACCTGATGGAGAGCGGCGACTTCTCGGGCTTCAACGTGGTGATCCACGAGCTGGCCCACAAGCTCGACCTGGGCAACTCCCTCGACGTGGACGGCTTTCCGCCGCTGCCCCGCGACATCGACCCGCGGGACTGGCACCGGGTATTCATGGGCGTGTGGGAGGACCTCCAGGCACGGCTCGAGAACGGCGAGGAAACGCCCATCGACGACTACGCCGCCAGCCACCCCGGCGAGTGCTTCGCGGTGTGCTGCGAGCACTTCTTCACCGCCCCCGACGTGCTGCACCGGGCCTACCCGGCGCTCTACGATCTCCTCGCCCGCTACTTCCGCCAGGATCCGCTGACGCGGCTGCCCAGCCGGAGCGAACCGACACCATGAGCCGGCGCCTGGCCATTCCTCTCCTGCTGGTCATGGGACTGATAGCCCTCGGCCTGCTGTGGCAGTGGCTGGCCATGCAGGATCTGCTGACACCGGCGAACCTGATGAGGCTGGTGAAGGGGTCGGTGGCCTGGCGCGATGCCCCCTGGGCGGTGCTGGTGGTCATGGGCGTCTATGCCGGGGCATCGCTGGTGATGTTCCCGCTGAGCCTGCTGGTGGCCCTGACCGGCCTGCTGTTCGGCCCCTGGTGGGGCTTCGCCTATGCCCTGGCCGGTACCCTCGCGGCCTCGATGCTGACCTGGTGGGTGGGGCGCCGGCTGGGGCGTGACGCCCTGCTGCGCCATGGCGGGCAGCGCCTGCGGGGACTTTCCCGCTACCTTGCCGGCCGCGGCATCCGCACCATGACCCTGGTGAACCTGCTGCCGCTGGCCCCCTTCACCCTGACCAACCTGATGGCCGGCGCCTTCCGCCTGCGCTTCCGCGACTACATGATCGGATCGGTGCTGGGGATCGCCCCGGGACTGGCCGGGGTCACGCTGCTCGGCAGCCAACTCGGGCAGCTCGCCACCGCCGAGAGCCGAGGCGAATTGCTGTGGGCGGCCGGGGGGCTGCTCGTCGGCGTCCTGCTGCTGGTCGGGCTCAAGCGCTGGGCCGACCGTCGGCGGCGTCGCGTCCCTCACTGACCCGGCCCTACTTCGGCGGCAGCTCGGACTCGTCGTGGCGACTGCCCGGCCACCAGGAGGGGCGCTCCTGCTCCCACTCCTCCTGCACCAGATGGCGCAACAGGCGGCCCCGGTAGCGAAGCATCTGCCACTCGGCACCGAGGCGCCCCCGCACCCGCTCCCAGCCGCCATCATCGGCGTGGGTGAAGGGGCCACCCCGGGCGATCGCCCGCCGGTAGACCGCCAGGCAACGCTCAGCGCAGTGGCGCTCATCGAAGGCCTCTGCCGTCGCCAGGGCCGCCCGGCACAACGGCTCGCGCCGCGCCGTCGGGGCCAGCTCGATGATGGCCTCGGCCATGGCCTGGTCATCGTCCCCGATCAACAGGCGTCCGTTGTGACCATCGCGCACCACCTCCCGCACCCCCGGGGCGGAGATCGCCACCACCGGCAGTCCCGCGGCCATCGCCTCCGCAATCACCATCCCCTGGGTCTCGCTGTGCGAGGCGAAGACGAAGAGATCCATGGCGTGGTACGCATCGATCAGTGCCTGGCCCTGCAGCCTTCCCGTGAAATGGAAGCGTCCGAGCACATCATGGTCGGCGGCGATGGCCGACATGGCGTGACGGGCCTCACCCTCGCCGACCACCAGGAAATGCGCCTCGGGCAGCGCGACCAGGGCACCGGCGACCGCCTCGGCCAGCAGGGTCAGGTTCTTCTCCCTGGCCAGGCGCCCCAGGTGGCCGACGACATAGGCGCCGGCCGGAATCCCCAGCCGCTCTCGCCAGCCACGACCGTCACCCATGGCGAAGCGTAGCGTGTCGACCCCGCTGGGCACCACGCTGAGCGCCGGGTTGGCCTCGCGCTCGCGCAGCAGGTCACGGATGCTCTCGCTCGGGGCGATCACCTCGTCGCACAGCCAGGTGTACTGGGTCGCCAGGGCAATGGCGAAGCGCTGCATGCGCGGCGAGTCGCCGGGCACATAGTGGGTGTAATGCTCGTAGAGGGTGTGGTGGGTGAATACCAGCGGCAGGCCGTAGGTCTCCGCCGCCCGAGCCGCGGTATCGCCCAGCAGGAAGGGATGATGGGAGTGCACGATGTCCGGTGCAAAGGTCTCGATGGCATCGATGAGCTGCCCCGGGATCGGAACCGGCAACGAGAAGTCGCTGCCGTTGAAATGCTGCACCGCCGCCACTCGCACCACATCCGTTTCGTGCTCGGGCTGACCCGCGAGCCTCGGTGCCACCACCAGCACCCGGTGCCCGACGTCCTGCAGTCGATGCTTCAACCGCTGCACCGACTCGCTGACCCCGCCGACGATGGGCAGGTAGGTATTGGTGAACATCAGCACATTCACGGCGACTCTCCACTCCCGGTAAGCAGGCCAGGCTGCAGAGGCGGCACCCGGTTGACCATCTCCTGTTCAAGATAGGCGACAAACGCCCGGATGCGTGCCGGCACATGGCGCCGTTGCTGGTAGACCGCATGGAAATCGGCGCGCACCCCCCGCCACTCGGGCAGCAGCTCGACCAGGGCGCCGCTGGCCAGATGCGGGTGCACGTCCCACCAGGAGCGCAGGGCGATGCCGTGGCCGTCCAGCGCCAGGCCCACGATCACCTCGCCGTCGTTGCTGGCGAGCGGGCCGGCGACCTTCACCGCCTGCTCCTGTGCCGGGCGACCTCGCCGCTGGAACCGCCACACGGCGAAGTCGCTCTCGTTCTCGCGCAGCAGCAGGCAGGGGCGGCCGGCCAGGTCGGCCGGGGTCGACAGCCTCGGCAAGCGCGCCACCAGGTCCGGTGAGGCGCACAGCACCCGGCGGTTGGCCAGGATCCGCCGCGCCACCAGCCGCGAATCCGGTGGTTCGCCCACCCGGATGCCGATGTCGAAGGCCTGATCGCCCAGGCTCAGCGGAAAGCTGGAGAGCTCCAGCACCCCCTCGATGCCGGGGTGGTCGCGGCAGAACGCGGAGAGCAGCGGTGCCACATGGCGACGGCCGAAACCGAAGGTGGAGTTGATCCGCAGGGGGCCGGAGAGTTCGGCCTGGTGCTCGCCCAGGGTTTCCTCGAGCTCGAGCAGCTCCTCGAGAATCGCGGCCCCGCGAGCCAGGTAACGCTCCCCTTCGGGGGTCAGGGTCAAGCGGCGCGTGGTGCGGCTGGCCAGTTCCACGCCCAGCCGCCCCTCGAGCTGCTTGAGGCGCTTGCTCACCGCCGACAGCGACAGCCCCAGCGCACGGGCCGTGGCGGTGAGGCTGCCGGCATGGGCCAGGTGCTGGAAGAAGGTCAGGTCATCGAGCTGGGCCACGCCATCCTCCACTTTCACTCAACAATGGATTGCACTATAGCCCGATTATCTCTCCCTGATCACGGACTAGACTGGGGCTACCCGATCATGTCCACCCTCAGGAGACGTTTCATGTCCCATCGTATCGCGGTGCTTCCCGGCGACGGCATCGGCACCGAAGTGATGCCCGAAGGCCTGCGGGCGCTCGAAGCCGCCGCCAGGCGCTTCGACATCGACCTGACCTTCGAACATTTCGACTTCGCCTGCTGCGACTACTACCTCGAGCACGGCAAGATGCTGCCCGACGACTGGTTCGATCGGCTCAAGGGCTTCGACGCCATCTTCTACGGCGCCGTGGGCTGGCCGGAGAAGGTGCCGGACCACATCTCGCTGTGGGGCTCGCTGCTGCAGTTCCGCCGCCGGTTCGACCAGTACATCAACCTGCGCCCCTGCAAGCTGCTGCCGGGCATCAAGAGCCCGCTGGCCGATCGCCAGCCCGGCGACATCGACTTCTACGTGGTGCGCGAGAACACCGAGGGCGAGTACTCCAGCGTCGGCGGGAAGATGTTCGAGGGCACCGACCGCGAGGTGGTGATCCAGGAGACGGTGATGACCCGCGTGGGTGTCGACCGGGTACTGAAGTACGCCTTCGAGCTGGCGGCCTCCCGCCCTCGAAAAAAGCTCACCTCGGCGACCAAGTCCAACGGCATCGCCATCACCATGCCGTGGTGGGACGAGCGCGTGAAGGCGATGAGTGGGAACTATCCCGACGTCGGCGTCGATGCGTTCCATATCGACATCCTGACCGCCAACTTCGTCATGCACCCCGACTGGTTCGACGTGGTGGTGGCGAGCAACCTGTTCGGCGACATCCTCTCCGACCTGGGCCCGGCCTGCACCGGCACCATCGGCGTGGCACCCTCGGCCAACATCAACCCGGAAGGCAAGTTCCCGAGCCTGTTCGAGCCGGTCCACGGCAGCGCCCCGGACATCGCCGGCAAGGGCATCGCCAACCCCATCGGCCAGATCTGGTCCGGCGCCATGATGCTCGAGCACCTGGGCCACAAGGAGGCCGCCGATGCCATCGTCGCCGCCTTCGAAGCGGTACTCGCCGAGGCCGACCCGGCGGTGCTCACCGCGGATGCCGGCGGCCACGGGACGACCGAGACCCTGGGCCGCGCCATCGCCGAGCGCATCGCCGGCTGATAGCCGCTACGTCACCGACGGTGCCCCCGGTTTGAACTGAACCCCAATAGCTTGCCGGGCGGGGTACTGGGCCTTCGGCCGGGCCGCCGATCACCCCGCGAGGCGGGCGGCGATCCGCGCCACGTGCTCGCCCTGGAAGCGACAGATGGTCAACTCGCGGTCGTCGGGCTGTCGGGAGCCGTCGCTGCCGGCGAGGGTCGAGGCGCCATAGGGCGAACCGCCGCTGACCTGCGAGATATCGAAGAGCTCCTGGGCCCCGTAGCCGATCGGCACGATCACCATGCCGTGGTGGGCCAGGGTGTGCCAGAACGAGGTGATGGTGGTCTCGTTGCCGCCACCGGTACCGGTCGAGGTGAAGACGCTGGCTACCTTGCCCAGCAGCGTCCCCTTGGCCCAGAGGCCACCGGTCTGGTCGAGGAAGGTGCGCATCTGGCCGGACATGTTACCGAAGCGGGTGGGGCTGCCGAAGATCACCGCGTCGAAGTCGGCGAGCTCCTGGGGACTGGCTTCGGGGGTGTCGAAGTCCTGCTTGCCGCCCGCCTTGGCGAATGCCTCCGAGTCCATGGTCTCCGGTACCCGCTTGACGGTCACCTCTACGCCGTCGACGCGGCGAGCGCCTTCGGCCACGGCCTTGGCCAGGGTATCGATATGGCCGTACATGGAGTAATAAAGCACGAGAACCTGGGTCATGGCACGTCTCCTTGTCCTGTGGATGCATCTCTCTGCGAGAGGCCTACGAACTGCCTACAAGCCTCAGTGTAGGTGCGGCACCCATGCAGGAAAGCGAAGGATATCGAGCGATTCCATCGATTCTCTCGACCGCTCCCACTGCCGCACGCGTCAGGCCCGTCGCCAGACGCCCTCGAGGATCCTCACCTTGCCGGCGGCCAGGTTGTCGCGCAGGTTGCGCCCCATCTCGACGAAGGTGTCGCCGAAGATCAGCGCCGGCCCGGGCAGCGGCGCACGACCGGCCTCCTCGCCTGTCTCCCGGCGGGTGTGCTTCTGCCGCCAGGCCAGCGCCGCGTCGGTCACGTCGCGCACGCACACGGGCGAGAATCCCGCGCCCGCCAGGCTCGCCTCCAGCGCCCCGCGCCGCTGTAGATGGCTGGTCGCCGGAGTACGCGCCCAGGGCACCGGCAGGGCGAGCGGCTCGGGGTTGTCGCCGGCCACCACCTCGTGGAGCAGCACCCGTCCCCCGGGCACCAGCAGGCGGTGCCACTCGGCCAGCACGCCGGGCACATCCGGCATGTTCATCAGCGCATGCTGGCACCAGACGACGTCGACGCCGGCATCCGGCAGCGGGGTGCGCGCCGCATCGGCGCACAGGAAGCGGGTCTGACCGGCCATGCCGGTGGCCGCGCTCAGCCACTCGGCCACCGCCACGAAGGCCGTGGTGATGTCCACCCCGATCACCTCGCAGCCCACCTCCGCCGCCAGCAATCGGCTCGCCCCGCCGGTGCCGCAGCCCACGTCCAGCACCCGCTCGCCGGGCCCGAGCCCGGCGAGCGCCGCCAGCGAATGGCTGGCCGCGCGCCCCCCCAGATGCAGCTGATCGATGCCGGCGATCGCCTCGAGGGTCAGTCGATCCGGGTCGCAGCCGGCGGCGCGGAAGGCGGCCCGCAGTCGCCGGAGCAGGTTTCCCCCGCCGGCCACGGCGAGCGCATCATAGTGGGCGTTCAGGCGGCTGGCAGAGTCGGTCATGGCGATGTCCTGGCGAAGCGGGGCGCCGACAGTCTAGCCCGTCGGACTGCCCTTCCCCATCGGGCAAAGGTCACACCGTGATCCGCCGAGTTTCAATATCGCACCCGCGCTTTCACCAGACCGACCCCGAGGCTTGTGAAGCCGTCACGCCGTCAGTGAAGGTGTCGCCAGACCGAACGAGACCACAACGGATACTCCATGCACGCTATTCGACCATTCCATTGCGACCAGCGCGCCGCCCCGACAGAGCGAGGCGACCATGCTGAGTGAGTGGATCGAATACAGCCTGGCAGGCGACCGGGCCACCGAACGAGGCCGGGTACCCGGCGGGCACTACCGGCTGCTCGGCCCCGGCCTGCTCGAGCTCACCCCCGACATGGCGACCGATGCGGCCCGGGCCTGCGTGCTCTCGGTGGGCATCCACGGCAACGAGACCGCCCCCATCGAGCTGCTGGGCGAGTGCCTGGCGCGACTCGAGGCGGGGCTCATCCGGCTGGGCGCGCCGGTGCTGGTGATCCTCGGCAATCTCGAGGCGATCCGCCGTGCCGAGCGCTACGTGGACACCAACCTCAATCGGCTGTTCCGACGCGATATCGATGAGGCGGGGATGGAGCCCGACCGCGCCCGTGAGCTGATGGCCGCCGTGGACGCCTTCCATGCCCGACACGCCGGCCCGTCGCGCCGGGGCTCCCCCCTTCACTATGACCTGCATACGGCGATCCGCGACAGCCGCTACCCGCGCTTCGTGGTCAGCCCCTTCGCCGAGACCACCGTGGCCCCCGAGCAGTGGCGCTGGTTCGCCGCCGCCGGCATCCAGGCGGTGCTCCACCAGCATCGCCACAGCTGGACCTTCTCCCACTACTCGAAGCACTATCATGGCGCCCAGGCCTTCACCCTCGAGCTCGGTCGCGCCCTGCCCTTCGGCCACAACGACCTGACGGCCCTGGCCCCCATGGGGCGGCTGCTCGAGTCGCTGATCGCCGGACGCGAGCCGGCCGCCGGCGACCCCGGGCGGCTGGCCCACTTCCGGGTGGAGCATGAACTGATGCGCGAGGCCGAGGCGTTCCGGCTCTGCTTTCCCGACGATACGCCCAACTTCACCGAGTTCGCCCCCGGCACCCTGCTGGCCGAGGATGCCCGGGCCGGCGACTACCGGGTCGGGGAAACGCCCCTGCGGGTGGTCTTCCCCAATGCCAAGGTCGAGCTGGGGGCCCGGGCGGCCCTGCTGGTCAGCCCTACGTCGGCACCGGAGGCCTGATTGCCAGTCACATTATCCTGTGGCAATAACACGCATCTGCAGACGAAAAAATTGAAAAGCTACAACAATCTGGAGAAAACACCATGATGCAGACTCATCGAAAACAATACCAAAGTCGAATACAAGCCCGGCAATGCACCGCTGCCGAAAGCCCGACGGGCTGTTAGAATCGCCCCCTTTTCGCGCCACGCCCCCCTGCCGGCGCGTCGCCCGTGGCGACCTTACCTGACCCGGAGCCCGTTCCATGGCCGATACCCCGATTCCGCTGGAAGTGCACGACATCAAGAAGCGCTTCGGCGACACCGAAGTCCTCAAGGGCCTGTCGCTCAAGGCCCACAAGGGTGATGTGATCACCCTGATCGGAGCCTCGGGTTCCGGCAAGAGCACCTTCCTGCGCTGCATGAACCTGCTCGAGCAGCCCGACGAGGGCGACCTGATCGTCCACGGCGAGAAGATCCACTTCAAGCAGACACGGCATGGCCGCGAGCCCGCCGACTGGAAGCAGGTGGTACGCATGCGTGCCAAGCTCTCCATGGTGTTCCAGAGCTTCAACCTCTGGGCCCACATGACCCTGCTCGAGAACGTCATCGAGGCCCCGGTCCATGTGCTCGGCAAGCCGAAGAAGGAGGCCGTCGAGCAGGCCCGGGCACTGCTCGAGCGCGTCGGCCTGTCCGCACGCGCCGACGCCTACCCCGCCCAGATGTCCGGCGGCCAGCAGCAGCGTGGCGCCATCGCCCGGGCGCTGGCCATGGACCCGGAGGTGATGCTGTTCGATGAGCCCACCTCGGCGCTCGACCCGGAACTGGTCGGCGACGTGCTCAAGGTCATGCGTGACCTGGCCGAGGAGGGTCGCACCATGATCGTGGTCACCCACGAGATGGCCTTCGCCCGCGATGTCTCCTCCCAGGTGATCTATCTGCATCAGGGCCGGGTGGAAGAGGCCGGCCCACCCGGCGAGGTGCTGGGCAACCCACGCTCCGAGCGTCTCAGGCAGTTCCTGGCGCCCAAGCACTGAAGCGGCCCGGACGAGGAGAACCCCATGATCGACCTGCATGGCTACGGCCCGCGCCTCGCGGAAGGGGCGCTGATCACCATCGAACTGGCGGTGCTGTCGCTGATCCTGGCCATCGTGCTGGGATTGCTGACCGCCAGCGCCAAGATGTCGCGCAACTGGTTGCTGCACCGCACCGGCACCCTCTACACCACCGTCATCCGCGGGGTGCCCGACCTGGTACTGATGATGCTGATGTTCTTCGGTGGCCAGATCGGCATCAACATGTTCACCGACTGGCTCTATGACCGGTTCGGCATCGACACCTTCATCAACGTCAACGAGTTCGTCGCCGGGGTGATCACCATCGGCCTGATCTTCGGGGCCTACATGGGTGAGACCTTCCGCGGCGCCTTCATGGCGGTGGAAAGTGGCCAGATCGAGGCCGGCCGGGCCTACGGGATGAGCCACTGGCTGGTGTTCCGGCGCATCCGCTTCCCGCAGATGATGCGCCACGCCCTGCCCGGGCTCTCCAACAACTGGATGGTGCTGCTCAAGACCACCGCGCTGGTCTCGGTGATCGGGCTCTCCGACATGGTTCGCGTCGCGGCCGAGGCGTCCAAGGCCACCCGCGAGCCCTTCACCTTCATGATCATCGTGGCCGCCATCTACCTGCTGATCGCCAGCGTCTCGGAATGGGGCTTCGCGCGCCTGCAGAAGCGCTACAACGTCGGCTACGGGGAGGCGGACTGATGGAGGCACTACTTGCCCGGCTGGAAGCCCAGCTCGCCGACAACAGCATCTTCACCCTGCAGACCCTCTCCTACTTCGGCGAGGGCCTGGTCACCACCGTGCAACTGGTGTTCCTTTCGCTGATCATCGGCCTGGTGGCGGCGGTGCCGCTGGCCATCGGCCGTGGCTCGCGGAGGCGCTGGGTGAAGATGCCCATCTTCCTCTACACCTATGTGTTCCGCGGCACGCCGCTGCTGGTCCAGCTCTACCTGATCTACTATGGCGTGGTCTTCGTCGAGGGCATCCAGGAGTCCTGGCTGTGGGTGATCCTCGAGAAGCCCTTCGTGCCGGCCCTGATCGCCTTCACCCTGAACACCGCGGCCTATACCACCGAGATCTTCCATGGCGCCATCAAGGCCACCCCCAGGGGCGAGATCGAGGCGGCGCGCGCCTACGGCATGTCCCGGGCGTTGATGCTGCGGCGCATCGTGCTGCCCAGCGCCTTCCGCCGCGCATTGCCGGCCTACGGCAACGAGGTGATCTTCATGCTCCACGCCAGCGCCATCGCCAGCGTGGTGACCATCATGGACCTCACCGGGGCGGCCCGCTTCGTCTATGCGCGCTTCTATGCCCCCTTCGAGGCCTTCCTGTTCGTCGCGGCGATCTATCTCTGCCTCACCTTCGCCATTCTCTATCTGTTCCGCTACCTGGAACGTCGCCTGCTGGCCCACCTCAAGCCGGCCAGCGGCTGACAGTCGACGACAGGGACCGTCAAACAACCGTTGGGAACCAGCGTTCGAATCCGCCCGGTTCCCTCTTCCGACATGCCCAGGCATCCGTTATCTTGGGCGGGTCATCGCTCACGAGGCGACACTACCAACAACAGGGGAAATCACCCATGAAGCTCCAGACTATCCTGAGCCTCGGCGTGCTCGGCGCCGCCATGATCGCCGGCAGTGCCAGTGCCGAGGTCCGCGACATCCGCATCGGCGTCGACGTGCCCTACGAACCCATGGAATACCGCACGCCCGAGGGCGAGTTGACCGGGTTCGACATCGACCTGGGCAATGCCCTGTGCGCCGAGATCGGCATCGAGTGCGAGTGGGTCGTGCAGGGTTGGGACGGGATCATTCCCGGTCTGATGGCGCGCAAGTACGACGCCATCATGTCGTCGATGACCATCAACGAGCAGCGCCGCGAGCAGGTGCTGTTCTCCGACCCCTACATCACCCCGCCGTCCGCCTGGTTCGCCCCCGCCGACGTGGAGATCGGCACCCCCTCCGAGGAGAGCCTGGAAGGGCTGACCCTCGGCGTGCAGCGCGGCACCCTGCAGGATAACTACGTGACCGACCTGTATGGCGACGTGGCCGAGGTCAATCGCTACGCCACCGCCGACGACATGGTGCTGGATATGGACTCCGGCCGTCTCGACGCCGTCTTCCTCGACTTCCCGATCGGCAAGTCCACCCTGCTGGACAGCGAGGCCGGCGATTACAAGCTGGTCGGCGAGATGATCACCGAACCCCAGCAGTACTTCGGGGAAGGCTTCGGCATCGCCTTCCGCCAGCGTGACCAAGAACTCGCCGAGGCCTTCAACGAGGCGCTGGCCACCCTGAAGGAAGACGGCACCTACGACGAGATCCACGAGCGCTATTTCGGTGAAGAATAAGTTCGGTGAAGAATAAGCGCGGCGGGGCATGATCCCCGCCCGACCTCCTCTCCCGGCCGGGAGAGGAGGCTTGTCGGGGCATGGCGCCACCGCTCAGCCGCCGCGATGGGGCCCCGGCACATGGCTGCTGTCGACCAGCTCGGTCGACTCCTCGGCGGGCAACGGCTGGGACAGTTCCTGCAGGATCCCGCAGTGGCCGGAGTCCGCCTCGCCGCTGCAGCGAGAACGCAGGTTGACCAGTGCCTCGCGCAACGCCAGGAGCTGCGACAGGCGCGCCTCCACGTGCGCCAGGTGGTCATCGATCAGGCCGTTGACGGCATCGCAGGGCTGGCGTGGGTGATCGTGGTAGTCCAGCAGGGTGCGGATCTCGTCCAGCGTCATGTCCAGCGCGCGACAGTGGCGGATGAAGCGTAGCCGCTGGGTGTGCGTCTCGGCGTAGAGCCGGTAGTTGGCCTGGCTGCGCGCCGGCTCGGGCAGCAGCCCCTCCCGCTCGTAGTAGCGAATGGTCTCCACGGCGCACCCCGTGCGGGTGGCCAGCTCACCGATCTTCATGCCTCACGCCTCCGGTCGCCCTACCTTATAGTCACTATAGGGTATATGCTCCGCCACAGGGAATCACCAGACGTTACGCGAGGACGGCTCGACCATCGTGATTGGCCTGGTGGTCGTAAACGCCTAATCTGGGCAAACCCAACCAGTCGCTCCAGGGACGACGATGATTCGCACCTTCCAGCTCAATCGCCAGACCATCCAGGAAGTCACCGAGGACACCCGGCCACTGTCCGAGCGCCTGGCCCAGGCGACCTGGATCGATGCCCACGAACCCGACGAGGACGAGCGCGAGCGGCTCAATGCCTTCCTGGCCGATGAACTGCCGGCCACCGACGACGTCGAGGAGATCGAGTCATCGGCGCGCTATTTCGTCGACGCCGACGGCATTCACGTGCACTCGCTGTTCCTGTCGCAGAGCGAGGGACGCCACGGCAACACCACCGTCGCCTTCATCCTGCAGCCCGAACGGCTGATCACCTTCCGGGACACCGAACTCGCCGACTTCCGCCTGCTCCGCCTGCGTGCCCGCAGTGGCCAGGTGGAAGCCGACTCGACACAGAGCTTGATGCTGACGATCTTCGAGCAGAAGGTGGAAAACCTCGCCGATACCCTGGAAGACGTTCACCGCAAGCTCGAGGACGTCAGCCACCTGGTGCTGGAGGAGGATGACGCCGACCTCGAGGATGCCATCGACCAACTGGCCAAGCTCGAGGACAGCAATGGCAAGATCCGCCTGTGCCTCATGGACACCCAGCGCTCGATGTCCTTCCTGATCCGCCACCTGCACGGCCATGCCGAACTCCAGGAAACGGCCCGCGAGGTCAAGCGCGACGTCGATACGCTGATGACCCATACCGCCTTCCTGTTCGACAAGATCAACTTCCTGATGGATTCCACCCAGGGCTTCATCAACATCCAGCAGAACCAGATCATCAAGACCTTCTCGATCGCCGCCGTGGTCTTCCTGCCGCCCACGATGATCGCCAGCATCTACGGCATGAACTTCGACGTCATGCCCGAGCTGTCCTGGCCCGTCGGCTATCCCTTCGCCCTCGGCCTGATGGCCATTGCCGGCATCTCGCCGTACCTGTACTTCAAGCACAAGAACTGGCTATAGCACAGCGTTACCGCTTGACCCTGTAGCCGCTACAGGGTGTGTCATCAGCATAGACGATGACACGGAGCCCTATCCATGACCGAACGATCCTGCTGCTCGAGCTGCCCCACCGACACCACCCTCGCCCCGGAGCGGCCGAGCGCACCGCCACGGGACGCCCGCTCGCTGCGCCTGCGCATCGAGGCGATGGACTGCCCCACCGAAGAGGCCTTGCTGCGCCGAGCGCTGGGGGGCATGCCCGGCATCGAACGGCTCGACTTCGACCTGATCGGGCGGATACTGACCGTCCACCACCGTGACGTCGACGAGGAGGCGATCCGCCGGCGCATCGCCTCCACCGGCATGACCCCGGAGGCCCTCGACCCGGCACGCCGGAGCGAGGCCGCCAGCGGCGGCGAGGAGGGCTGGTGGAAGCTGGGCATCGCCGCCCTGGTGGCGCTGGCCGCCGAGGTGAGCGAATGGCTGGCGCTGGCCACCCCCTGGGTGCCCGCCCTGCTGGCGCTGGTGGCCATCGCCATGGTGGGCCTGCCGACCTGGAAGAAGGGCTTCATCGCCCTGCGCCACCGCACCCTCAACATCAACGCGCTGATGAGCGTGGCAGTGACCGGGGCGCTGCTGATCGGCCACTGGGCCGAGGCGGCCATGGTGATCGTGCTGTTCACCCTGGCCGAACGTATCGAGGCGCGCTCCCTGGGCCGCGCCCGCAATGCCATCCGCGAGCTGCTCTCGCTGGCCCCGGAGCAGGCCACGGTCGAGCAGGCCGATGGTCGCTTCGCGCTGCAGCCCGCCGAGGCGATCGCGCCCGGTAGCCGGGTCCGGGTGCGCCCCGGCGAGCGCATCGCCCTGGATGGCGAGATCGAGCTCGGCCACCCGGCGCTGGACGAGTCCCCCATCACCGGCGAGAGCCTGCCGGTGGACAAGGCCCCGGGCGATACCGTCTTCGCCGGGACCGTCAACCGTGACGGCGAGTTCACCTACCGCACCACCCGGGCCGCCGCCGACACCACCCTGGCGCGGATCATCCACGCCGTCGAACAGGCCCAGGCCAGCCGCGCCCCCACCCAGCGCTTCATCGACCGCTTCGCCGCCGTCTACACCCCGGCGGTGTTCGCCGTCGCCGTGCTCACCGCCCTGCTGGCCCCCTGGCTACTCGGTGTCGCCTGGCTGGAGGGCATCTACCGAGCCCTGGTGCTGCTGGTGATCGCCTGTCCCTGCGCCCTGGTGATCTCCACCCCGGTGACCATCGTCAGCGGCCTCTCGGCGGCGGCACGGGCCGGGATCCTGATCAAGGGCGGCACCTTCCTCGAGCAGGGCCGTCGCCTGCGCACCCTGGCCTTCGACAAGACCGGCACCCTGACCCGAGGCGAGCCCACCCAGTGCCACTGGCAGCCGCTGGACGCGGCCGCCGACGAGGGCGAGCGCCGACGGCTGCGTTCCCTGGCCGCCAGCCTCGCCGAACGCTCGGGCCACCCGGTCTCCCGGGCCCTGGCCCGGGCCGCCCGGGAGGCGGGCATCGAGGCACTGGAGATCGAGGCCCTCAACGAACAGCCCGGTCGCGGCGTCACCGCCCTGGTCGCGGGGCAACCGGTCTGGCTCGGCAACCGCCGCCTGCTGGAAGGCTTCACGGGTCTGGACGGCACGCTGGAAGCGCGCCTGGCCGAGCGGGAAGCCCGCGGCGAGACGCTGGTGATCCTCGGCCAGGGAGACCGGCCGCTGGCGCTGTTCGCGGTGAGTGACCCGCTCAAGTCCGAGAGCCGCGAGGCCATCGCCGACCTGCATGAACTGGGCGTGACGACGCTGATGCTCAGCGGCGACAACCCGGCCAGCGTCGCCGCCATCGCCGCCGACGCCGGCATCGACGAGGCCCACGGGGCCCTGCTGCCCGAAGAGAAACTGGCGATGATCGAGGCGCGTGCCGGGGCGGGTGCGATCGGCATGGTCGGGGATGGCATCAACGACGCTCCGGCGCTGGCCAGGGCCGATATCGGCTTCGCCATGGGCGCCGCCGGCAGCGACGCCGCCATCGAGACCGCCGACGTGGCGCTGATGGACGACGACCCGCGGCGGCTGGCCACCTTCCTGCGCCTCTCCCGGGCCACGCGCTCGGTGCTGGTGCAGAACATCGTGCTGGCGCTGGGCATCAAGGCCGTGTTCATGGGCCTCGCGTTCAGCGGCCACGCCACCCTGTGGATGGCGGTGTTCGCCGACATGGGGGCCAGCCTGATCGTGGTGGCCAACGGCCTGCGACTGCTCAGCGCAGCACGTGCCTGACCATCAACGGGCCGACCACCTCGAAGACCACGGTGGAGGCGACCACCGCCGCGAGCAGGACCGCCCCCTGCTCGGGGAACCGCTCCACCGCCAGCAGCGCCATGCCCATGGCGATGCCGGCCTGGGGGGTCAGCGCCAGGCCGATGTCGTGGGGCAAGCGGGTAGCGTGCCGCCGGGCCAGGTGGCCCCCCAGCACGCCGCCGAGGTAGCGCCCCACCAGGCGCAGCACGATATAGGCCAGGGTGAGCCAGAGGGCGTCACCCAGGTGGCGCAAATCGATGCTGGCCCCGGAGAGCACGAAGAAGAACACCAGGAAGGGCCACTCGATGTGCTCGATCTCGTTGAACGAGCGGGTATGGTGGGAGGAGAGGTTGGCCACCAGGGCGCCGGCGATCATCGCCGCGAGCAGGGCCGAGACCTCGAGCCAGGTGGCGAGCCCGGCGAGCAGCAGGATCAGCGCGACCGCCTCGACTTGGGTCGGCTCGCCGGGCCTCAGCCGCCCCGTCAGCCAGGCCGCCGGCAGCCCCACCACGGCACCCAGCACCAGGGCACCGCCCAGTTCCCAGCCGGCCTGCGCCAGTGCCAGGCTGCCGTCGCCGGAGAGTAGCCAGCCGAGCAGCGCCATGGCCAGCCCGAAGACGAGAATCCCCCAGGCGTCATCGATGGCGACGATGCCCATCAGCAGGCGGGCGCGGAAGCGGGTATCGCCACTCTCGTGCACCGTCTCGCTGACCGCCGCCGGGTCGGTGGCCACCGAGATGGCCGCCAGGCTCACCGCCACCGCCAGCGGAAAACCGAGCAGCAGCAGGCCGGCACCGACGAACAGCACCCCCATGGCGATCACCGCCAGCGAGACGATCACGATCAGCGGGCCGGTACTGCGCAACCGCTCCAGGGTCAGCTCGCCCCCCAGCAGGAAGGCGACCATCACCAGCGCCACCTGGATCAGCGGCTCGCTCAGGCCGTCCAGCGGCCTGGCCCCCGTCTGGCCCAGCCCCCACTGCTGGACGGCCGCCACCCCGACGCCCACCACGACCAGCAGCGAGATGCGCGGCAGGCGGGTACGACTGGCCACCGCATCGGCAAAGATGCTCAGGCTGAGGATGAGTCCCAGCAGGATCAGGTTGGCCGTCGCGGTGCCGAGCTCGGCCATGGGCCACTGCCAGGACGTGTCAGCCGTCATCTCCGCCGCCCTCCATGGCACGCTTCATGAAGTTCAGGATCCAGCGCACCATCAGGGTAGCGTCCTCCGGGGCATTGAGCGAGGCCAGGCCCTCGCGCACCCGCTCGGCCCCCACCAGTTCGCGACGCAGCTGCATCAGGTCACGGGAGTAGGGCTTGGCGAATTCCGGGTGGCCCTGCACGCCGAGGAAGTGGTGACCGACCTGCATCAGATAGACGGGACAGAAGTCACTGCCGGCCAGCACCCTCGCCTCCGGCGGCAGCGCCTTCACCTGGTCCTGGTGGCTGACCACCAGATCGAGCCCCTCCTGCCACGGCGTCATCCACTCGGCATGCCCGGTGACCCGGTTGAACGACATTCCCACCCCCCAGCCGCGGGGGCTCTTGACCACCTCGCCGCCCAGCGCCCTGGCGATCAGCTGGTGGCCGAAGCACACGCCCACCAGCGGCTTGTCGGCCTCCCAGAGACTGCGCACGAAGCCGCACAGCTCGTCGACCCAGGCCAGGCCGTCGTTGACGCCGAACTTCGATCCGGTGGTCAACCAGGCGTCCACGGCGTCCACATCGTCGGGCATCTCGCCGTCGAGGCAACGCCAGACGCGAAACGTCAGGGTCGGATCCACCGATGTGAACAGCCGCTGGAACATCTCGGGGTAATTGCCATGCTCGTCGCGCAGCTCCGGCGCCACGTCATCGCATTGCAGAAGTCCGATACGCATCGATGAATCTCCTTTCCGGTTGGGCCGCCCGCAACCGCGCCTTGGCCCTTCATGCCGCCCGAAGCCGCGGCTTACCCATGCATGCCGCCCGAAGCCGCGGCGCGCGCTTCATGCCCCGGCCTAGAGCCGTCCCTCGACGGCCTTGACGAAGATCTCGCGGTACTGGCCGGCATCGAAGGCGATGGGGTTGGTACCGGAGGAAGGATCCGCCACCGCCATCTGCCCGATCTTGTCGGCCTGGCGGGTGTCGATGTCGAGCTCGGCCAGAGTGTGGGGAATCGAGAGTCGCTCGCGCAGCTCGAGCACCCAGTCGATCACCGCCGCCGTGCCGGGCTGGCGCAGGTCGAGGTAGCGCGCCAGCCGCACCATGGGCTCGCCGATGGCGCGCTCGTTGGCACGCAGCACATAGGGCATCAGGATGGCATTCAGGGTACCGTGGTGGGCGTCATACAGCGCCCCGAGTGGATGGGCCAGGGCATGCATGGCGCCCAGCCCACGCTGGAAGGCGGTGGCGCCCATGCTCGAGGCCACCAGCATGTTCATGCGTGCCTCGAGGTCGCCGCCGTTCCGGAACGCTCGCGGCAGGTAGTCGCGCACCCGGCGCATGCCTTCCACGGCGATCCCTTCGGCCATGGGGTGGTAGAGCGGCGAGCACCAGGCCTCCAGGCAGTGGGACAACGCATCCATGCCGGTGGCGGCGGTGATCGCCGGTGGCAGGCCGGTGGTGAGCTCGGGGTCGAGGATCACCGTGGCCGGCACCATGCCGGGGTGGAAGATGATGCGCTTGACGTGCTCGTCCTCGTCGGTGATCACCGAGGCCCGGCCGACCTCGGAACCGGTGCCCGCGGTGGTGGGCACGGCGATGACCGGGACGATGGCCTCACCGTCGGCGTGCTTCCAGTTGTCGCCGATATCCTCCAGCGCCCACAGCGACAGCTCCTCGCGCTGGCGCGCCATCAACGCCACCGCCTTGGCGGCGTCGAGGCCGGAGCCGCCACCGAAGGCGATCACCCCGTCGTGGCCGCCGTCGTTGAAGNCCACGCCGGCCAGCACATTGGCCCCCGTGGGGTTGCCCTTGATCTCGCTGAACATCCCGATGGCCAGGCCATCGGCCCGGACCAGGTCGAGGATGTCGCGCACCATGGGCAGGCCGGCCAGGCCCGGGTCGGTGACCAGCAGCGGCGCGGTCATGCCCAGTTCACGGCACAGCCCGGGAAGCTCGCGGATGCGACCGGGGCCGGTGAGGATGGGGGCCGGATAGTTCCAGCCCATGCGGTAGTGGTCGGGTTCGAAGCTCATGGGGATCTCCGCCGTCAGGCATGCTTCAAATGGAATGACTTGGGGCGCGTCAGGGTCTCGTAGCCCAGCCGCGACAGCGAGCAGCCGCGCCCGGAGTGCTTGACGCCGGTCCAGGCCAGTTCGGGGTCCAGGTAGTCGCAGCGGTTGGTGAATACCGTGCCGGCCTCGAGGCGCCGGGCGATGGCCTCGCCGGCGGCGATGTCGCGGGTGAAGACCGCCGCGGTCAGGCCGAAGTCGCTGTCGTTCATCAGTTCGATGGCCTCGTCGTCGGAGTCCACCGGCATGATCCCGACCAGCGGGCCGAAGCTCTCCTCGCGCATGACGCGCATGGAGTGGTCGACACCGGTCAGCACCTGGGGCGCCAGATAGGCGCTGCCGGGCGTGGACAGCGGATAGTCGCCGGGGTCGATCCAGGCCCTGGCACCGGCCGCCACCGCCTCCTCGATCTGGCCACGTACGAAGTCCGCCGCCGCCGGCTTGACCAGCGGCCCCAGGGTGGTCGCCGCGTCGGTGGGATTGCCGAGCCGGAGCTGCCTGACCCAGGCCACGGCGCGCGCAACGAAGGTGTCGAAGATCTCGCGCTGCACGTAGATCCGTTCGATGCCGCAGCAGCTCTGGCCGGAATTGAAGAAGGCGCCGTCCATCACCCCCTCGACGGCACTGTCCAGATCCACGTCGGCGCGGACATAGGCCGGATCCTTGCCGCCCAGCTCGAGGCCGGTGGCGATGAAGCGCCCCGCGGCATTGCGCTCGACCATCTCGCCACCCCCCACCGAGCCGGTGAAGGAGACGTGATCGATGCGGGCATCGCGAATCAGCGCCTCGGTGGCCGCGTGGGACAGGTGCAGATGCTGGAAGACGCCCGCAGGCAGCCCCGCCTCGTCGAAGGCCTGCTGGAGGCGCTCGGCGCACAACGGGGTCTGGGCAGAGTGCTTGAGGATCACCGTATTGCCGGCCATGAGCGCCGGCACGAGGGCGTTCACCGCGGTCATGAAGGGGAAGTTCCAGGGCGCGACGATGAACGACACACCCAGCGGTTCGCGGGTGATGTAGCGGGTAAAGCCCGGCTTGTCGGGAAGCGCGATCGGTGCCAGCGCCGCCTCGGCCAGGCCGATCATGGTCCGCGCCCGCTCCTCGAAGCCGCCGATCTCGCCGCCGGCGGCGGCGATCGGTCGACCCATCTGCCAGGTCAGCTCCTCGGCCAGTGCATCGCGCTTGGCGACGAAGGCATCGACCATCCTCGCACACGACCGGGCCCGCTCGGCGAGGCTCGTCTCCCGCCATTCACGCTGCGCCGCGACCGCCCGCGCCAGCGCCGCCTCGACCCGTGCCGGGTCGGCCTGCTCGCGCTCGACGTACACCGAGCCGTCGACCGGGGAAATCGTTTTCTGCATGGCCATGGCTTGTCCTCAGATGATTTCGAAGTAGCGATCCAGTTCCCAATCGGTAATATGGCGCCGGAACTGCCGCTCCTCCCATTCACGGGTGGCGGCGAAGTGCTCGACGAAGGCGTCACCGAACAGCTCGCGGGCCGCCTCGGAGGCCTTCAACCGCTGGGCGGCCTCCCACAGGGTCCGCGGCAGGGCCTGGTGCTCGGGGTGGTCGAGTTCGTAGGCATTGCCCTTGACCCGCTCGTCGGGCTCGAGTCGCTGCTCGATGCCGTAGAGCCCGGCGCCGATCGCGGCGGCCAGCGCCAGATAGGGGTTGGCATCGGCGCTGCCGAGGCGATATTCGACGCGCTGGGACTTGTCGCTGCCGGGAATCACGCGCAGCGCCGTGGTGCGGTTCTCGACCCCCCAGGTGGCCTCGGTGGGGGCCCAGAAGCCGGGAATCAGGCGCGTGTAGCTGTTGATGGTCGGCGCGAACATGGCCAGCAGCTCCGGCATCAACTTCTGCTGCCCGGCCACGAAGTGGCGCTGCACGTCGCTCATCTGACAGGGCTTCCCGGCATCGAAGAATGCCGACTTGCCGCTGTCGATCTCGCGCAGCGACAGGTGGATATGCCCGCTCTGGCCCGGGTAGTCGGGCGACCACTTGGCCATGAAAGTAGCCATCAGGCCACGCCGCTGGGCCCAGACCTTGGTGAAGACCTTGAACAGTGCTCCCTTGTCACCGGCGGCCAGGGCGCCGTCGACGCCGATGGCCGCCTCGAGCACGCCGGGGCCGGTCTCGGTGTGCAGGCCCTCGATGGGGAAGTCCATGGCCTCCGACAGCGCCAGCAGCTCATGGTAGAGCTCGCTGTGCACCGATGAGCGCAGCATCGAATAGCCCATCATGTCCGGGGTCAGCGGCTTGAGATGGCGAAAACCCTTCTCGCGCACCGACTCCGGCGTCTCCTGGAACATGAAGAACTCGTACTCCAGCGCCCCGAAGGCCTCGTAACCCATCCCGCGCCCGCGTTCCAGGACACGCTTCAACAGCCCACGCGGACAGAGCTCTTCGGCCGGGCCGTCGAACTCGGCCAGGAACAGCAGCATGTCGTCGCCCTCGCAGGGCAGCTCGCGGCAACTCTCGGGGATGATCTTCAGCGGCGCATCGGGGTAGCCGGTATGCCAGCCGGTGAACTTGACGTTGTCGTAGAGCTCATCCTTGCTGTCCCAGCCCAGCACCACGTCGCAGAAGGCGAAGCCGTCTGCCAGGGCCGAGAAGAACTTGTCGCGCCGCATGTACTTGCCGAGCATCACGCCGTCGATGTCGAACATGCCCACCTTGACGTGGCTCAGGCCGCGCTCCTCGACGATGCGTCGAGCCTCCTCCGGGGTCTTGATGTCTCTCGCTTGCATTCGGCTCATCGAGCGTTCCTCGGTCTCTCGTTGTTGTTGGGGCACAGTCGTTGGAGCACAGTTGTTGGACCGCGAGGTCCTCCCCCCACCGGGACCCGGGTATATCGGTAGTGTGATGCGGCTTCGAGACGCTTCGCAAACAGCATCGGTCGCGCTGACAGGGTCACCATCGGAAAGGCCCATGGCGGGGGCAAGGGGCCAGCCATCAAGTGACGATCTCCGGCAGCACCCAGGGCAAGTGTCGCTGCAGTTCGGCACGATAGTGGCGCTCCAGCAGGCGACGACCGTCACGGGCCAGTTGCGCCGGCAGGTCGCCGAGTTCGTCGCGCCGTGCCACCAGCGTCAATTCACGGTGCAACGGCTTGGTGGGCAGCGGCGCGACCCTCACGTTCAAGCGGTCGAGCCCCGCCTGGTAGAGGCACAACGGGGTGGTGATGGTCCAGCCGGCACCGGCGCTGACCAGGCTCAGCACGGCGAAGGTGTTGTCGAGATGCAGCCGGGCCGGCAGCTCCAGCCGGTTGAGCCGCAGGTGGCGCTCGACCGTCTGGCCGATCAGCGACTGCGGGGTATAGCGCACGAAGTCCAGCTGCCGTGCCAGCCA